>NZ_JACVZO010000187.1:0-236 GCF_017151845.1 Staphylococcus sp. EG-SA-17 | reverse complement strand
CCAGACCCGGATTCGGATTCGGACAGTGACTCAGATTCGGATAGCAACTCGGACTTAGACAGTGACTCGGGCTCAGACAGTGATTCAGACTCAGATAGCGATTCAGATTCAGATAGCGACTCAGACTCAGACAGTGATTCAGACTCAGATAGCGACTCAGACTCAGACAGCGATTCAGACTCAGATAGCGATTCAGACTCGGATAGCGATTCAGACTCAGACAGCGATTCAGATTC
>NZ_JACVZO010000186.1:0-238 GCF_017151845.1 Staphylococcus sp. EG-SA-17 | reverse complement strand
TCGGTCACTGTATATTCTATTTTCTTTCCTTCATCATACTTCGGTAAGTTTTTAAATTCGTACTTCCAGTTTGTTTCAGATGTTACATCTACCGTTTCTACTTTCTCTCCGTTAGCCAATAAATTTATACTGACTTTTTCTGGTCTCTTACCATCTTGATTGTCTTTGTCGTCCCATACTTTTTCACCGCTAATTGATGTTGTTTCTGGCGTATATTTATTCGTCACAATCAAGTTAC
>NZ_JACVZO010000185.1:0-239 GCF_017151845.1 Staphylococcus sp. EG-SA-17 | reverse complement strand
TAAGTTTTGCTACTTCGGTTGGCATACCTTTAATGTCGATAACTTCAATCAGTTTGCCATCGAGATATAACGCGAAGTCTGCAATGTATTCAATCTTTCGTTGTTTATCTAATTTTGGTAATAATTCGAATTTCGGTTGTATTTCGATATGATCATAATTAGTGCCATTCATATTACTTTCTAAATATTGGTAATATTCACACTCTACTTTGCTATCAAATACAATTCCTTTGTACTCA
>NZ_JACVZO010000184.1:0-240 GCF_017151845.1 Staphylococcus sp. EG-SA-17 | reverse complement strand
AGAGGGATATTATGAAACCACTATTCAGCGAAAAGATAAACGAAAGCTTAAAAAAATATCAACCTACTCATGTCGAAAAAGGATTGAAATGTGAGAGATGTGGAAGTGAATACGACTTATATAAGTTTGAAAATGGATATGAATACAAAGACGGTTGCGAATGTGAAATTCAAAGATTGGCTTATGAAGAATACAAAAGGAATAAACAAAAGAAACTTGATTATATTTTCAATCAATCAA
>NZ_JACVZO010000183.1:0-241 GCF_017151845.1 Staphylococcus sp. EG-SA-17 | reverse complement strand
GCTTCGCTTTCCTAGGGTGCCGTCTCAGCCTCGGTCTTCGACTGGCACTGCTCCCTCAGGAGTCTCGCCATTAATACTACGTATTAACATGTAATTTTACTTTTACATACTTTAAAAAAATAAGACATTTTTCCCAACTTGCACATAAATGTAAAATTCAATAAAATGAATTTTCTGTGTTGGGTCCCTTCGTATAATTTAATAAATACTACTAAACTAAATTAAAGAGGTGCCTTATGTA
>NZ_JACVZO010000182.1:0-242 GCF_017151845.1 Staphylococcus sp. EG-SA-17 | reverse complement strand
AAAAATAAACGAGAGTTTAAAAAAATATCAACCAATCGAAGTAATACTAAGACAGAATTGCGATAAATGCGGGCATCAATATGACTTATATAAGTTTGAAAATGGATATGAATACAAAGACGGTTGCAAATGTGAAATCTATGAGGAATATAAGCGAAACAAGCAACGGAAGATAAACAACATATTCAATCAATCAAATGTTAATCCGTCTTTAAGAGATGCAACAGTCAACAACTACAAAC
>NZ_JACVZO010000181.1:0-243 GCF_017151845.1 Staphylococcus sp. EG-SA-17 | reverse complement strand
CGTGGAACTAGTTGTTCATGCATTTAAGCATGCAGAGACAGGCGATATCATGGTTCAAAAAGCACCAAGCTCAACAGTAGGGGATCTTGCGACCGCATTATTAGAATTGTTTGAAGCTGATAATGCAGCGAAAGACGTGTGGATTAACGGCTTTACACCTCAATACACTATGTCAGTGTGGATGGGCTTCAGCAAAGTTAAACAATATGGTGAAAACTCATTTGTGGGACATAGCCAACAAGA
>NZ_JACVZO010000180.1:0-243 GCF_017151845.1 Staphylococcus sp. EG-SA-17 | reverse complement strand
ATGGAAGAAATTTGAAGTTTATGAAGGTGACAAAAAGTTACCAGTCGAATTAGTATCATATGATTCTGATAAAGATTATGCATATATTCGTTTCCCAGTATCTAATGGTACGAGAGAAGTTAAAATTTATGCCAAGCTTGAACAATGGAATCCTGGAGGCAGTGTTAAAGACAGACTCGGGAAATATTTAGTAGAGAAGGCAATTCAAGAAGGGCGTGTGCGTGCAGGTCAAACTATTGTTGA
>NZ_JACVZO010000179.1:0-245 GCF_017151845.1 Staphylococcus sp. EG-SA-17 | reverse complement strand
CACCCTTATTTTATGGTATGGGTACAATGCTGTATTCATTTTATACACATGAAGCTGTTTTACCAAAAGGCTTCAATACATCATCTGTAGTGCCATATTTCATTTTGACTGAGATGCCACCATTTGTCCATAACGATTTATTTGTTTCTTTTAAACTATCAGAAGCTTGATAACGCTGCACGACGTCTTGACTCGCTGTGTATTGATACAAGTTGTTGAAAATATTTCCTAGGAAAATAATTGGA
>NZ_JACVZO010000178.1:0-245 GCF_017151845.1 Staphylococcus sp. EG-SA-17 | reverse complement strand
AGACGCATCATCCACACCGGCATTATTAAACAACACATCGATTCTTCCAAACTGTTCCTTTATGTCAGACACAAAGTCTACCACTTGTTGTTCATCTGAAATATCCACATTATACGCCTTCGCATTGACGGTGGTGTTATGGCTTACACATGGCCTGGCGAGATGTTGAGTGATGATTCGTGGAAGCGGACATTGGAATAATTGTTTTAAAATCGATATCCAGTGGAAAATAATTTGGCATGAAG
>NZ_JACVZO010000017.1:0-54637 GCF_017151845.1 Staphylococcus sp. EG-SA-17 | reverse complement strand
TGGAGAATCATATCGATTAAAAGATTATAAAACCGAAAAATCATTAAATATACGACAATCTTAAACCGCTAAAAAACGACATTTTCAAACCGCCATAAAACAGCATTTTTAAACCGCTATTGACAACTTATATATGTAAAGCACTATCCTAAGGGTTTTTAATCATATGTCAATAATTTCTATAATTAATACACTTAAATATTGTTTAAATAAGTTTTAAAATTTTACACATATTTTTATTTAAAAAAGATGTATAATTAATGTATTAAATATAGAAAGAAGTTGATATTATGAAAAAGTGTATTAAGACTTTGTTTTTAAGTATCATTTTAGTAGTGATGAGTGGTTTATATCATTCAGCACATGCGTCAGATTCGTTGAGTAAAAGTCCGGAAAATTGGATGAGTAAACTTGATGATGGAAAACATTTAACTGAGATTAATATACCGGGTTCACATGATAGTGGCTCATTCACTTTAACTGATCCAGTAAAATCAGTTTGGGCAAAGACTCAAGATAAAGATTACCTTACCCAAATGAAGTCAGGAGTCAGGTTTTTTGATATTAGAGGCAGAGCAAGTGCTGATAATATGATTTCAGTTCATCACGGCATGGTTTATCTGCATCATGAACTAGGGAAATTTTTAGATGATGCTAAATATTACTTGAGTGCTTATCCAAACGAAACAATTGTGATGTCTATGAAAAAGGACTACGATAGCGATTCTAAAGTTACGAAGACATTTGAAGAGATTTTTAGAGAATATTATTATAATAACCCACAATATCAGAATCTTTTTTACACAGGAAGTAACGCGAATCCTACTTTAAAAGAGACAAAAGGTAAAATTGTCCTATTCAATAGAATGGGTGGTACATACATAAAGAGTGGTTATGGTGCTGACACGTCTGGCATTCAATGGGCAGACAATGCGACATTTGAAACGAAAATTAATAATGGTAGCTTAAATTTAAAAGTACAAGATGAGTATAAAGATTACTATGATAAAAAAGTTGAAGCTGTTAAAAATTTATTGGCTAAAGCTAAAACGGATAGTAACAAAGACAATGTATATGTGAATTTCTTGAGTGTAGCGTCTGGAGGCAGCGCATTTAATAGTACTTATAACTATGCATCACATATAAATCCTGAAATTGCAAAAACGATTAAAGCAAATGGGAAAGCTAGAACGGGTTGGCTGATTGTTGACTATGCAGGATATACGTGGTCTGGATATGATGATATCGTAAGCGAAATTATAGATAGTAATAAATAAGGATTCAATAATGATATTAAGACGAGTATGAAAATAGTTAGATTCTAATTATTTTCACTACTCGTTTTTATTTTGAAAATAAGTAATAATTCAACAATATTATAAATTGAACAGATTGTTTATGGAATTTTTGATAATATTAAAGTGAAAAAGTGTTATAAATTGAAATTAATGTGTAATTTGCAAAAGTAAATCATTTTAAAAGAAGAGAGTTGTAAGATGATGAAACGATTAAACAAATTAGTGCTTGGTATTAGTCTTCTGTTTTTAGTCATTAGTATCACTGCTGGTTGTGGCATGGGTAAAGAAGCGGAAATTAAGAAAAGTTTTGAAAAAACGTTGAGTATGTATCCGATTAAAAATCTAGAGGATTTATACGATAAAGAAGGCTATCGTGATGACGAATTTGATAAAAATGATAAAGGAACATGGACTATTAGTTCTGAAATGGCAATTCAGAAAAAGGGAGAAGCCTTAAATATAAAAGGTATGGTTTTGAAGTTAAATAGAAATGCAAGAAGTGCAAAAGGATTTTACTATGTTAATGCGATAAAGAAGGATGAAAATGGCAGACCTCTGGATAATCAAATAGAATATCCCGTTAAAATGATTGACAATAAAATCATTCCAACTAAAGATATCAAAGATGAAAAAATAAAAAAAGAAATAGAAAACTTTAAGTTTTTCGCGCAGTATGGCAACTTTAAAGATTTATCGAAGTACAAAGATGGAGATATTTCATATAATCCAGAGGTGCCGAGTTATTCAGCCAAATATCAATTAACTAATGATGATTATAATGTAAAGCAATTACGTAAAAGATATAATATACCAACGAATAAAGCGCCGGAGTTATTATTGAAAGGTTCAGGAAATTTAGATGGTTCATCAGTTGGCTACAAAAAAATTGAATTTACTTTCGTAGAGAAAAAAGGAGAAAACACTTACTTTACAGCTAACCTACATTTTAAACCGAGTGAGGATGAATAATCGTGACTAATAAAGAGTATGAAATCGATTCAAGGAAACAAAATAAAAAGAAGAGAGTTGTAAGGTGATGAAACGTTTAAATAAATTAGTGTTAGGTATTAGTTTCTTATTTTTAGTCATTAGTATTACTGCTGGTTGTGGCATAGGTAAAGAAGCGGAAATAAAGAAAAGTTTTGAAAAGACATTGAGTATGTATCCAATTAAAAATCTAGAGGATTTATACGATAAAGAAGGCTATCGTGATGATCAGTTTGATAAAAATGATAAAGGCACATGGATTATTAATTCTGAAATGGTTGTTCAACCTAAAGGGGAACGTATGAAATCAAAAGGTATGGTTCTATATATGAATAGAAACACTAAGACTACAACCGGGAAGTATATAGTGAGTGAAACACTTCATGATGAAGATGGTAGACCTAAGAGTAAAGATAAAGAATATCCCGTTAAAATGGTAGACAATAAAATCATTCCAACTAAAGGTATCAAAGACGAAAACATAAAAAAAGAAATCGAAAACTTTAAGTTCTTCGCGCAATATGGCAACTTTAAAGATTTGTCGAAGTACAAAGATGGAGACATTTCATATAATCCAGAAGCGCCGATTTATTCAGCTAAATATCAATTAACTAATAATGATTATAACGTAAAGCAATTACGGAAAAGATATGATATACCGACGAATAAAGCACCAAAGTTATTGTTGAAAGGCTCTGGAAATTTAAAAGGTTCATCAGTCGGATACAAAAAAATTGAATTTACTTTCGTAGAGAAAAAGGGAGAAAATATATATTTTAGTGATGGGCTACAATTTAACCCAAGTGAGGATAAATAACCTCACTGCCTCCCACACGATTCAATATGAAATTCAAATATGTTGCTGTAAAATAATGTAAAATAAACGTATTCATATTACTGAATTGAGGGATAGTATGCAACGTGATTATTTAATTCGAGTAGAAACTGAGAGTATGTCAGATTTCAAAAGGCTCAATGGTTTAATGATTGGTTTTGTTATTAAAGGTGAGGCGCACATTTATGATGAAAATAATATGACGCAATGCAACAGTGGCGACATTTTCATCATTAACCACCGCGACTTGTATCGATTTCAACTTCAACAAGATGGCATCATATGTTATATCCAATTCCAAATGAAATATTTAGCAGACAAGTTTGATGATGTGCATTGTCTATATTTTCACTTAACAGATGCGACCACAACCAAAAATATACATCAACTGAGAAATATAATGGCAAGACTGGTTTCAACACATATTCGACATAATGAGTTGTCTAAATTGACTGAGCAACAACTTGTGATTCAGTTGCTTATGCATATGATTCATTATGTCCCGCGTACATATCATTCGAACCAAAGTATCTTAAATGATGATAAAGTGAATCAAGTATGCGACTATATCGAGTTACATTTTCATGAAGACTTAAGCCTTTCGGAATTAAGCGAATATGTTGGGTGGTCAGAGAGCCATCTGTCTAAAAAGTTTGCAGAATCGCTAGGTGTAGGATTCCAGCATTTCTTAAATACGACGCGAATTGAGCATGCGAAACTCGATTTGACATACACAGATGAAACGATTACTGATATTGCATTGCAAAATGGCTTTTCAAGTGCAGCGAGCTTTGCGAGAACATTTAAACACTTTACGCATCAAACGCCTAAACAATATCGAGGTGATCGTCCGGCAATCACTGAAAATCAACAATCGGCACAACATAATTATCACGACCGTGAATTGATATTACTTTTAAATGACTACATTGAAGAAATGAATCATTTCATTGAAGATATTGAAAAGATGAACTATAAAGAGATTGCCTTTAAACCAACTAATCAACAACTAAATCAATTTAATCATATTATTCAAGTGGGCTATTTGAGGAATTTGCTCAATACACAGTATCAATCACAGTTACTTACATGCCATCATGATTTTCATGTCAATGAAGTATTAGCATATGATGTGATGCCATATATTATGAAAAAGCTCAATGCGCCATTCACGTATGATGCAGAGATTTCGAATATATTTTATGATATCGATTTGTGTTTAGACTTTTTATTAGATCATAACTTTAGTTTGACAATGCATTTGGATCAGTATGACTCACGTGATTATATCGATGCATTCAAAGTATTTATCCATCACGTTGCCCTGCATGTCAGTCATAGAAAAGATTTGAAGTTCAACTTGTATGTGACGACATTGCACACTTCTTTGATTGAAATGATTGATTATTTTAAAGCGTTATTCCCTAATGGTGGCTTGTACATTCACTTAGATCAAGCTACGGAAAGACATCTACCATTGTTGAAACGACTTGAGCCACACATCAACCATTTTGTATTTGATGCCAATTCAAATGATGCTGTTGATTTTAATAAAATGAATGATGATGAATTTAAAACCGCGAGTCAAATAATTATTAATAAAACGAATTACCTTATCGACTTAATGCATCGCCATAACCTAAAGAGACCACTTATTTTACTCAATTGGAATACATTGACGGGTGATACATTTATTACAAACGGCGAATATTTTAGAGGTGGTATCATCATTGAGCAATTATTAAAATTAAGTTCTAAAGTAGAGGGTATCGGGTATTGGTTGAATTATGATTTGCACGTCAGTCATTGTAGAAATGAACGGGATTATATGAATTCTATTGAACTGTTTCATCAATATAATGGAAAACGTCCGGTCTATTTCACGGCATTGCTATTTAATAAATTAACAAGCAATATTTTGTATTCTGATGATACATGTATTGTCACGGGGACTGATTCAAATTTTCAAATATTGTTATATGATGCAAAGCATTTTAATCCGTACTTAGCGTTGGACAATCAAATGAATATGCGTGCAACGGAAATGATCCATTTGAACATTAACGCCCTAGAAGACGGTATGTATAAGATTAAACATTTTACCTTAGATAAAGAAAATGGTGCGTTATTTAATCTTTGGCGCAAACATCATACGATACATGGCATGGACAAGGACTCTATAGATTACGTTAATCGAATGAGTTTTCCGAAATTAGAAGTATATGATATAGATATCACGGAGACACTGGCATTAAACATTAAAATGATTACGAATGGGATTCACTTAATTGAAGTAAAACGTTACCCAAGTTCATAAAATGATCACAAATCACAAATTTTGATATACATAATTTGTGATTTTTTATATTCAAAGCTAAAATTGCAAAAAATTAATGGTTAACATCTCTGTTGTTGTCAATATAAATAATGATTAATCATTTATGATGTAACTAAGGAGATGAAGGATATGAATCAACAATTAATTGAAACTTTAAAATCTAAAGAAGGCAAAATGATTGAGATCAGACGTTATTTACATCAGCATCCAGAATTATCTTTTCATGAAGATGAAACGGCGAAATACATCGCTGAATTTTACAAAGGTAAAGATGTGGAAGTAGAAACGAATGTCGGACCACGTGGAATTAAAGTAACGATTGATTCAGGGAAACCTGGTAAAACATTAGCAATCCGTGCAGACTTTGATGCATTACCTATTACTGAAGATACAGGATTATCTTTTGCATCACAAAATAAAGGTGTTATGCACGCATGTGGTCACGATGCACATACAGCATACATGCTTGTATTAGCAGAGACGCTTGCTGAAATGAAAGATAGTTTTACAGGAAAAGTCGTTGTGATACATCAACCAGCTGAAGAAGTACCACCAGGTGGTGCTAAAGCAATGATTGAAAATGGTGCATTAGACGGTGTTGATCATGTATTAGGTGTACACGTCATGAGCACAATGAAAACAGGTAATGTGTATTACAGACCTGGTTATGTTCAAACAGGACGCGCATTCTTCAAATTGAAAGTTCAAGGTAAAGGTGGTCATGGTTCATCACCACATATGGCCAATGATGCCATTGTTGCAGGTAGCTACTTCGTCACAGCGTTACAAACAGTTGTATCTAGACGACTAAGTCCATTTGAAACCGGTGTTGTCACAATCGGTTCATTTGACGGTAAAGGTCAATTCAATGTCATTAAAGATGTTGTTGAAATTGAAGGTGATGTACGTGGATTAACAGATGCTACAAAAGCAACAATTGAAAAAGAAATTAACCGTTTATCAAAAGGCTTAGAGGATATGTATGGTGTAACTTGCACCTTAGAATATAACGATGATTATCCTGCATTATATAATGATCCAGAGTTTACTGAGTACGTGGCTAAGACGTTAAAAGAAGCAGACCTTGAATTTGGTGTCGAAATATGTGAACCACAACCACCTTCAGAAGACTTTGCATACTATGCTAAAGAACGTCCAAGTGCCTTTATTTATACAGGTGCAGCGGTGGAAGATGGTGAAATTTACCCACATCATCATCCTAAATTTAACATTTCAGAAAAATCATTACTTATTTCGGCAGAAGCTGTAGGGACAGTTGTTTTAGATTACCTTAAAGGAGATAACTAACATGAATGAAACGTATCGCGGGGGCAACAAGTTAATCTTAGGTATTGTATTAGGTGTTATTACATTTTGGTTGTTTGCACAATCACTTGTAAATGTTGTACCAAATTTACAACAAAGTTTTGGTGCAGACATGGGAACAATTAGTATTGCGGTAAGTCTAACCGCACTATTTTCAGGCATGTTTGTTGTTGGAGCAGGCGGCCTAGCAGATAAAATTGGACGCGTGAAAATGACAAATATCGGCTTATTATTAAGTATTATTGGTTCAGCATTAATTATTATTACAAATTTACCAGCATTGTTAATTTTAGGTCGTATTATACAAGGCGTATCAGCAGCGTGTATTATGCCTTCCACATTGGCCATTATGAAAACTTATTATGAGGGTGCTGAACGTCAGCGCGCCTTAAGCTACTGGTCTATCGGTTCTTGGGGTGGAAGTGGTATCTGTTCACTCTTCGGTGGGGCAGTTGCGACAACTATGGGTTGGAGATGGATTTTCATCTTCTCAATTATCGTTGCCGTACTTTCAATGTTACTCATCAAAGGGACGCCTGAAACGAAATCAGAAGTTACCAATACACATAAATTTGACGTTGCAGGGCTAATTGTTCTAGTAGTTATGTTGCTAAGTTTAAACGTTGTCATTACTAAAGGTGCAGCACTTGGTTACACATCATTATGGTTCTTTGGTTTGATTGCAATCGTAATTGTAGCATTCTTTATTTTCTTAAAAGTTGAGAAAAAAGTAGATAATCCGCTTATTGATTTTAAATTATTTGAAAATAAACCATATACAGGTGCAACGATTTCGAACTTCTTATTAAACGGTGTTGCAGGTACATTAATTGTAGCGAATACATTCGTGCAACAAGGTTTAGGTTATACAGCATTGCAGGCAGGATACTTATCAATCACTTATTTAATTATGGTGTTATTGATGATTCGAGTTGGTGAAAAATTATTACAAAAAATGGGTTCTAAGCGACCAATGTTATTAGGTACATTCATTGTGGTCATTGGTATTGCACTTATTTCATTAGTATTCTTACCAGGCATATTTTATGTTATCAGTTGTGTCGTAGGATATTTATGTTTCGGACTAGGCTTAGGTATTTATGCAACACCTTCTACAGATACAGCTATTTCGAATGCACCGTTAGATAAAGTTGGCGTTGCTTCAGGTATTTATAAAATGGCTTCATCACTTGGTGGTGCATTCGGTGTCGCAATTAGTGGTGCAGTATATGCCGGTGCAGTTGCTGCAACGAGCATTCATACAGGTGCGATGATTGCACTTTGGGTTAACGTATTAATGGGGATCATGGCATTTATCGCAATTTTATTCGCGATTCCTAATGATGATAAACGTGTCAAAGATGCGAAATAATAACGATGACACGCCCAGTGTTTTGATAATAATTTAAATGAAAGTAAAGCAAATTAAATGAGGAAATGTATAGAGCAGTGCATATAGATAAATCTATGATTGGATTAACACTAATATAAATATAAATGAAAAACCATCCACTTAAACTTTTAATAAGTTAGGTGGATGGTTATTTATTGCGTTGTTCTAAAAATTTTGACACTTATATGGAAAGAAATATATATAATGTGAAGGTTATGGCAATTCGCTTCAATGAAGGCGACGTGTAAAAGTGTATATTAAATGATTCGAGGTCAGACTCCGAGAACAGTGTCCGTCATGCTTACCGCATACTAATGAAGCATCATTATATCAGTGTTTATAGCCGATTTAAGATAATAAATTTTGCTAAACAAAAAAGCCAACCCATGAATGTTGGATTGGCTTTTTACATGCATCTGAATCTCTAATTTTAAAAAAATATGAATATAAATAAGACAGTAAAAATTAAATTTCAGTTGTTGCAATTTCTTCATCTGTAGGTACATCATCGTTAAGGCCAACAAGTGCTTCAGAAACATTTCGTGAATGATAACCGATACGTTCAAGAACACCAATCATGTCGATATATAGTAATCCGCCTTTTGTTGTACATTCACCACGATTAAGGCGTTTAATATGACCTTTGCGTAGTTTATGTTCAATATTAAATGATTCTCTACTACGTTCTACAATTTCATCTTTTTTCGTTTTGTCATAAACATCTAACATGTCGATGGCTTTATCAAATGATTCGGCAACATGGTTGAATAATTTATCCATACCGCGTTGTGCATCTTCTGTAATGCGAATATCTTCATCATGTTGGCGTTTTAATTGAGCGACATACTCTTCTGTTAGCTCTGCTACTTTTAAAATAGAGCGATTGACATCAAACATAACTGCTAAACGCTCAACGTCTGCCTTCGTAATGGCTTTTGTAGAAATTCTAACTAAATAATTTCGAATACTATCATTGATTGTTTCAACAGCTTGGTGCTTTTGTTCAAGCTTTTTGATCAATTTTTTATCGTCTTTTGTAATTTCGCGAATGTCTTCAAACATTGATAAGACAATCTGACCAACATTTTGTAATTCTTTTTGAGTTTCTTGTAATGCAACACCAGGTGCGTGATAAACAAGATCTTTGTTTAAGTGCTGAGGTTTATAGTCATCAGCAATATCTTTACCTGGGACAAGCTTTGTAACTATCCATGCTAAACCTGCTACAAATGGTAATTGAATCAAAGTATTTGTTATGTTGAAGATACCATGTGATACTGCAATCGTCATCGCTGGTTTTAAGTGCCATACATCTTGTAACAAACTAATCAAATGAATCACAACTGGCAAGAAAATTGTGAAGATAATTACCCCGATTAAGTTAAAGATGACGTGTACAAGCGCCGCACGTTTTGCAGCGATTGAGCCGGCTAAACTAGCTAAGATAGCTGTAATCGTTGTACCAATATTATCGCCTAGTAACACAGGGATTGCTGCGTTTAAGCTGATTAAATCTTGTTGATAAAATTCTTGTAAAATACCAATCGTCGCACTTGAACTTTGAACTAGTGCTGTTAACCCTGCGCCGACAATGACAGCAAGTATTGGATTTGTAGACATATCAAGCATTAATTGCTTAAATCCATCTAATGATGCTAAAGGTTTAACGGCATCACCCATAAATTCTAGACCGAAGAATAGAGAACCGAAACCGAATAGTATGCGGCCAATGTTATTGATTTTAGAGCGCTTAAAGAAAAAGATTAAAAATGCACCTAATGCTAAAATTGGCATTGCATATTCGCCTAAATCTATACCGATAATAAATGCAGTTACCGTTGTTCCGATATTAGCACCCATTATCACTCCAATGGCTTGTTTCAATGTCATAAATCCAGCTGTTACCAGTCCGATTGTGATAACTGTCGTACCTGAACTACTTTGTATTAAAATAGTTACAACGATACCTGCAATAACACCTAATACTGGATTTGATGTAAATTTGTTTAAAATATCTCGTAGCCTGTCTCCTGCTGATGCTTGAAGCCCGTCTCCCATGATTTTTAAGCCGTAAAGGAAAATACCTAAACCACCTAAAAAGGAGAAAATGACTTCTGTAACCGACATTTCCATTATTTCACCTCAAATAAGCTTTATATTTAGATTATCGCTTATAATTGTAAATTTAATGTTAAGATTAGGTAAAATTATTTAACAATATATGTTATTTGTATATGACTTGTAAAATATCATCACTTATTATGTAAATTTTCAGTGTGAAATGGCAGGTTTGCAATCACTTGTTTAACAAAATGATGCAATCAATCATGTGACAATGTTTTGGCAATAAAAAATCATGAGAGTGGAACAACGAAATAATTTTTATGAAAACATCATTTCTGTCCCAGTCTCATGATTCGAAATCACCAAATAAAATTATTTAATGTGCCTCGTTATAACAATTTGTGTTCTTTTAATAATGTCTCAATGTACGTACCTTTTATCTTTTTAAGGAATCCTGCTAATGCGAGTTTTTGCATTTTCGAATCTTTAGTAATCTCGCGCAAATCTTGATGGTCATTCAGTTCGTATATGGCATCCATTAAGACACGAAGATCAAATGTACTATTGATGACCTCTGGAATACCACGATTTATATTTAGTAATTGATAAACAGCTTCCATGGCAGTACGAACCGAATATTCTGTTGTAAATACAGTATCTCGCTCTGTTTCTGCAAAGTTACCAATAAATGCTAAATTTTGTGATTGATGCGGAACGACTAAAGGTCTGTCGCCGATAGCACGCGTCATGAAATAAGAGGTAATATATGGCATATAAACAGGAATCGTATTAGATGCATGTTTTGCTAAGTCTTCAATTTTGTCAGTTGGTACACCTAAGTGATACAGCCATTCTTGACATATTTCATTACCACTACATTCTGTGATTGGCTTTTTAATATAATCGCCATTTACATCTGAATATAAGGCATAAATCCATGTAGATATTTCATTTTTAGGTTGGTCTTTAAACTGTTGCTGACGATTGATTGTAAAACTGATTTGCCATGCAGAATCATTGATTGTAATAATTCCACCAGTAACCGTTTTGCCTGCAAGTGGATCACGTTTACAAATGCTTTCTATTGTATCGATAATATCTTTATTGTTAGTTGTCGATGTTGCAGAAACAAACCAACTTTTTTGAGGAATATTTTGGCAAAACTTATCAGGATTACCAAATTCAGGACTTTGTCGCGCTAAATTTTTCCATAGTGTCCAACTACCACCTAATTCGTCAGTTGGTGGTGCTGGTGTATCATTATCACCATACGTAGAGCTTTCCGTAATACTACCGTTTGTCACAAAGACAAGATCATCTACAGTCAGTTTAATTGACTCTGCTTTGCCATGTCGGTGAATTAATATTTCTCGGGCAATTTTTTGACTTGTCGTAACATCTACTTTAATATCTTCTACTTTTACATCGTATTCAAATTGAACCCCATGCGATTTTAAATATTCAACCATAGGTAATACTAAAGATTCATATTGATTATATTTAGTGAATTTTAAAGCTGAAAAGTCTGCGAGACCACCAATATGATGAACGAATCGCATTAGATAGCGACGCATTTCCATTGCAGAATGCCACGGTTCAAATGCAAACATCGTTTTCCAGTAAATCCAAAAGTTTGAATTAAAGAAGTCATCGGAAAATACATCTGTTATTTTGACATCATCTAAATCTTCTTCATTCGTTAAGCATAAATCTAAAATTTCTTTAATCGCTTTTTTGGTCAAAGTGAAGTCTCCATCGGTAACTAAACGTTGACCCTGTTTTTCAATAACTCGACAGCGAGAATAGTTAGGGTCTTCTTTGTTTAGCCAATAGAACTCATCTAATACAGACGCGTTATCGATTTCTAATGAAGGGATAGATCTGAATAAGTCCCACAAACATTCAAAGTGGTTCTCCATTTCACGACCACCTCGGACAACATAGCCTTTTAAAGGCATATTTTCACCATCAAGACTACCACCTGCTTTAGGTAACTCTTCTAAAATATGAATCTTCGAACCTTCCATTTGACCATCCCTAATTAAGAAACAAGCTGCCGCAAGTGAAGCTAACCCAGACCCGATTAAATAAGCAGATTTGTTTTCTACATTTTCAGGTTTTTTAGGGCGCGCAAATGCTTCATAATTTCCATAACTGTAATACATATCCACCAAGTCCTTTCGTATTAGAATACACTCAGACTATACCCCTTTGTGAATTGCAAATATTAGTATTTATATTGGTAAATTTGACGAAATTAGATCATTTTTATATTTTTGATTTTAAAAATTTTATCACTCGAATGTTTTTGGATTCTGAGGTGCGGGACTTGGAATAATTCGAATCATTATGTGGCATGTTAAACAGCTAAATATAAGCTATGCACATTTAACAAGCGGATACTCCTGACGCAATTATAGTATCATTACATATTGTTTAATCGTTTGGGGTAATGTAATTAAAAGGTAAAATAGGCAGAGTGTTATACATAAAATGTAAAGAAAGAGGCGATAGAATGTCTAAAATCAGGTCTTTTACAATATTAAGTCTACTTATTTACTTAGCTATGACGTGCTATACAGTAGTGACCTATCCAAAATTACCAACCAAAGTGCCTATTCATTATAATTTAGCAGGGGATGCTGATAACTTTGCTGATAAATGGGTACTGCTTTTGATTAATAGTGCATTTATAGTGATTTGGCTTATATTTTTCATTGCAGGTAGATACTATGAACGATTTGCCAAATGGTCACATTATAATCATACACCACGTGAAATTCGAGCGATTAAATTATTTTTAAGTACGTTAAATTTAGAGATTATGAGCTATATGTCTATCTTCACAGTATTAGAAATTTGGCAAATACAACACCATCATCAATTCAATTTACTATGGTTTAATATGATATTTATCATTATCATTGGTTTGACGCTTGTCATATTTTGTTTACTTCCTACAATTCATAAAATGAGAGATTCTCAATAAAAATATAAACTGTCATGATGCAGTTTTGAAGCGGATTCCTGAAATTATTATAAATAATATCTAGTATTTATAATTAAAATGATATATTATTTATTATAGTTAAATATTGTGTATATTTTGTGAACTTTTTGTAAAAATTCGATTGCCTGTCACATATAGGAGTGTTACATTTTAAATATGTGATCATCGCAAAATATAAGTTGAAATAGGTTGTAGATTAATCAGAATGATAAATATTTTATATAAAGAGAGGGAGTCATTATGACACTACTTACTGTAAATCCATTCGATAATGTTGGATTATCAGCCTTAGTTGCAGCAGTACCTATTATTTTATTTTTATTATGCTTAACCGTTTTTAAAATGAAAGGCATTTATGCAGCATTGACAACTTTGGTTGTTACATTGATTGTGGCTTTATTTGTATTTGAATTACCAGCGCGTGTATCAGCAGGTGCGATTACAGAAGGCGTTGTTGCCGGTATTTTTCCAATAGGATATATCGTTTTAATGGCAGTTTGGTTATATAAAGTTTCTATTAAAACAGGACAATTTTCTATTATTCAAGATAGTATTGCTAGTATTTCAGAGGACCAAAGAATCCAACTATTATTAATTGGATTTTGTTTCAACGCATTTTTAGAAGGTGCAGCAGGATTTGGTGTGCCAATTGCGATTTGTGCAGTATTATTAATTCAACTTGGATTTGAACCATTAAAAGCAGCGATGTTATGTTTAATTGCTAATGGTGCGGCGGGTGCCTTTGGTGCAATTGGTTTACCAGTTAGTATTATTGATACGTTTAACTTAAGTGGAGGCGTTACAACATTAGATGTTGCGAGATACTCAGCATTAACACTTCCAATTTTAAACTTTATTATTCCATTTGTTTTAGTATTCATTGTAGATGGTATGAAAGGTATTAAAGAAATTTTACCTGTCATTTTAACAGTGAGTGGTACATATACTGGATTACAATTATTATTAACAATATTCCATGGTCCAGAACTAGCAGACATTATTCCATCACTAGCAACAATGGTGGTGTTAGCATTTGTTTGTCGTAAATTTAAACCGAAAAACATTTTCAGATTGGAAGCGTCTGAACATAAAATTCAAAAACGAACGCCTAAAGAAATTGTCTTTGCTTGGAGTCCGTTCGTAATTTTAACTGCCTTTGTATTAGTATGGAGTGCACCATTCTTTAAAAAATTATTCCAACCTGGAGGTGCGCTTGAAAGTTTAGTATTAAAAATGCCAATTCCAAATACTGTGAGTGATTTATCGCCTAAAGGAATTGCGTTGCGTCTCGATTTAATTGGTGCAACTGGGACAGCGATTTTATTAACAGTAATTATTACAATTTTAATTACGAAGTTAAAATGGAAAAGTGCAGGTGCTTTATTGGTCGAAGCAATTAAAGAATTATGGTTACCGATCCTTACAATTTCAGCTATCCTAGCTATTGCTAAAGTTATGACATACGGTGGTTTGACTGTAGCAATTGGACAAGGTATTGCTAAAGCTGGAGCAATTTTCCCATTATTCTCTCCAGTATTAGGTTGGATTGGTGTGTTTATGACTGGTTCAGTTGTAAATAACAATACTTTATTCGCACCTATTCAAGCGACAGTGGCACAACAAATTTCAACAAGCGGTTCATTACTTGTGGCAGCTAACACTGCAGGTGGTGTAGCAGCGAAACTTATTTCACCACAATCAATTGCCATTGCGACTGCAGCTGTTAAAAAAGTTGGTGAAGAATCAGCATTATTAAAAATGACGCTAAAATACAGTATTATATTTGTTGCCTTTATTTGTATTTGGACGTTTATACTAACGTTAATATTCTAAATATAAATAATGTTGTCACTTGGATTCAAATGACATTTTAAATCTAATTATTCATGAATCGAACTAGTACGAAATGCATTGAGCATCTTGTCTAGTTCGATTTTTTAATGTCTAAAAATGTCGTATATGTAATTAGAGTAGAAAGTGTTGAGGCGTTTCAGAAGTTGTTTAGAAAAGTAAGTAAAATAAAAAATGCACTGAGCAACAAAAGATGTTGCTAGTGCATTTAGATGATTCTTATCATTTCAAATAAGAATGTGTTAATCAACGTATATAAGTTAAAATTGGTTTGGATAAAATGATATCTATCGTTGTGTATTGTTTGTTTTTATAGTTCGCGACGACGTCCAGCTAATAACGCTGCACCTAACGCTAATGATAATCCACCAAATACAGTTGTACCGATGAATGGATTTTCTTCACCAGTTTCTGGTAATGCTTGAGCTTTGTTAGCATCTGCATGGTTTGCTGGTTGCTTCTTATCAACAACAAGTTCTTGACCAGGTTTGATTATGTTTTTGTCAGCTAATTTGTTATCTGCAGCAATTTTGTCAGCAGTAGTGCCGTTTGCTTTTGCAATGTCATTTACTGTATCACCAGGTTTAACGACATGTACCCCGTTGCCGTCTTCTTTGCCAGGTTTGTTACCATCTTCTTTACCAGGTTTGTTGCCGTCTTCTTTACCAGGTTTGTTGCCATCTTCTTTACCAGGCTTGTTGCCGTCTTCTTCACCAGGTTTGTTGCCATCTTCTTTACCAGGCTTGTTGCCGTCTTCTTTGCCAGGCTTTTTGTTGTCTTCTTTGCCAGGTTTGTTGCCGTCTTCTTTACCAGGTTTGTTGTTGTCTTCTTTGCCAGGTTTGTTGCCGTCTTCTTTACCAGGTTTTTTGTTGTCTTCCTCTTTTGGTGCTTGAGCATCGTTTAGCTTTTTAGCTTCTGCTAAAATTTCTTTGCTCACTGAAGGATCGTCTTTAAGGCTTTGGATGAAGCCGTTACGTTGTTCTTCAGTTAAGTTAGGTAAATGTAAAATTTCATAGAAAGCATTTTGTTGTTCTTTGTTGAATTTGTTGTCAGCTTTTGGTGCTTGTGCATCATTTAGCTTTTTAGCTTCTGCTAAAAGGTTAGCGCTTTGGCTTGGGTCATCTTTTAGGCTTTGGATGAAACCATTGCGTTGTTCTTCGTTTAAGTTAGGTAAATGTAAGATTTCATAGAAAGCATTTTGTTGTTCTTTGTTGAATTTGTTATCCGCTTTCGGTGCTTGAGATTCATTTAACTTTTTAGCTTCTGACAATAGGTTAGCACTTTGACTTGGGTCATCTTTTAAGCTTTGGATGAAACCATTGCGTTGTTCTTCGTTCAAGTTAGGCATGTTCAAGATTTCATAGAAAGCATTTTGTTGTTTTTTGTTGAAATTGTTGTCAGCTTTCGGTGCTTGAGATTCGTTTAATTTTTTAGCTTCACCTAAAACGTTAGTGCTTTGGCTTGGATCGTCTTTAAGACTTTGAATGAAACCATTGCGTTGCGCTTCGTTTAAGTTAGGCATGTTCAAAATTTCATAGAAGGCGCTTTGTTGATCTTTGTTGAAGTTATTTTGTTGCGCATCAGCTTTTGGAGCTTGAGAGTCATTAAGTTTTTGAGCTTCACCTAAAACGTTAGCACTTTGGCTTGGATCATCTTTAAGGCTTTGGATAAAACCATTGCGTTGATCAGCATTTAAGTTAGGCATATTTAAGACTTGATAAAAAGCATTTTGTTGAGCTTCATCGTGTTGCGCAGCATTTGCAGCAGGTGTTACGCCACCAGATATAAGTAATGTACCTAAAGTTACAGATGCAATACCTACACCTAGTTTACGAATTGAATAAATGTTTTTCTTTTTCAAATTAATACCCCCTGTATGTATTTGTAAAGTCATCATAATATAACGAATTATGTATTGCAATACTAAAATCTATATTTATAATTAAATTTAAATGTAAGTTTTACAACTTATAAAATAAATATTTTGCTCAAAGATTTATTCGGGAAGTAAAAGGCTTAAAACCGCAAAATCACGCTATTTCGATTAATAAAAACAGATAAAATATAGAGATATTTTTTATAATGAAAGCGGTTTAATACGTATAAGTTAAAAAATATTTTTAAGAATAAAGTGGGGCTTTGAATGTGCTGAGGTTTAATTTCGGAAATGGTTTTAAGAGATATAGAAAATAGAAAGTTGTTCATAATGTGCTGAGGTTTTATTAAAAAATAGAAAACACAAGTGTACTTTAGAATACAGCACACTTGCGTAATAGAGATATTATTCAAAAACAAGATGTAAATGATCTTTATCTGCTAATAATTGATTCACTTGAGCTAATAATTGTTCAGCATGGTCTTGCTGCGCGTCATCCATATGAATTAAAATTTTTCTTTCATCTTCAGTTGAGCGTTCTTTTATTAGATAGCCTTGCTTTTTTAAATTATTGAGAGCTCTAACAGTTTGAGGGTATTTATGGTGGATTGTTTCAATTAAATCTTTAAGAAGAACGATGTTTTTATTTTGAGAAGTGATAATAGCTAGAATTGTAAATTCTACAAAACTTAATGTTAGATGCTTTTTGATAATATTCTTGAAATACATTGTATACATCATCAAGTTTAGAAATTCTTTACTATCTTTTGGTATCATCTGTGATTCACTTTGATCTGCAAGATTAAATTGTTTAATGATTTGATCAAACAATGTAACACGTTCTGCAATTTTCTCTCGTTGTTCTTCAGATATTGAAATGTAAGTATTACGCTCATCAATTTTACTTCGAACTTTACTAATATATGAATGTTTCACAAGTACTTTTATATGCTGTACTAAATCCGATTGTTTATAACATAAATCTGAAACAATCTTCTTAAATGGAAGTGTGTTTTCTTGCTGATGAAATAAATAAGTCAGTAATATAAATTCTTTTATAGTCATATCGACTTCAGGCTTGACTTTTTTCTTAAAACGAAACATATATGCTTCAATGATTATAAAATCTCTAATTTTGTCATGGTTATTATATTTCATTGTTTTATCTCCTTGTATATGCACTTTATTTTAATATAACACAATATAATAAGAAAAATAATCCATAATTTACAATTAAAAATAATATGATATTTTTATTAAAATTTGTGTTTTTGAATAAATGACATTATCAAACACTATATTTAAATAAGAAATAGTTATCGATATTTGAAAAATCGAAGAATATTGATTGATATTATAGAATATGAGTCGGTGTTATTTGTATATAAAGTATTAATATGTAATTAAGAAAGTCGACGCTTGTTAACATTAACAACAACTATATGTATAAAAAAACCTCGCAACTGTTAGTTAACTGAATCATTTAGCTAACTTCGTTGTGAGGTCATTTTGTTTTGATAATATCTTTATAACTTTTTCACGGTTAATAATAAGTATATGAAGAATGGGGCACCAAAAGCAGCAATAAATACACCTGCTGGCACTTCTTTAGGCAAGAATAAGGTACGCCCAATTAAGTCTGCAATAACAATTGATATGGCACCAATCATTGCTGACATTAGTAACTTTTTAGCATAACTTCCGCGAACGATTGTTTTCGCGATATGTGGTGCGATTAAACCGACAAACCCAATGTTACCTACTAAACTGATTGCCATAGATACGAGTATAGTAGAAGTGATTAATTGGATTAGTTTCATACGTTGTACATGTAAGCCTAAGCCAATCGCTACAGGGTCATCAAGTATAGATATTTTCATTTTTGGTATAACAAGAAATAACAACGGCACAACAGCTAAAATAACCATACCCAAAATGATTGTATCTTTAAACGTAGCACCGTAAAGACTTCCGACTAGCCATGTATAAGCTTTGGCAGCAGATAATTGCTTCGTTGTAATGAGTAATCCTTGGACAAGCGCAATAAACAACGTTTGCATCGAAATACCGATGATTATGAGTGTTGTCGGGCGTATTTGTCCTTTCGTTTGAAACACTAATAGTATCATCATTGCAATTGTGCCACCTAATACAGCGAATAGTGGAAGTAAATGTATCGTTAAATGGCTGAAAAATGCAATAAAGACAACAGCACTTAAGCTAGCACCACCTGTGATACCGATAATATCAGGTGAGGCAATTGGATTTTTTAATACATTTTGCAACATTAAACCACTCATTCCTAGTGCGGCACCTGCTAAAATCGCAAGTGTAATGCGAGGTAAGCGTAATACTTCTAAAGTGAATTGATCCATACTGTCATTTGGATTTATAAAGTACATCAGTACGCGTTGTAATGGTATAAAGCTTGAACCAATCATCATACTTACCACTGAAACGATGGCTAAAAAGATTAACGCGAAGATGAGATGGTAATTGTCTTTTTTATTAATCTTTTCGGTCATAAGCGTTGACGTCCTTTCTTCATAATATAGATTAAGACAATAGCGCCAATGACAGCGGTAACGACACCGATAGGCGACTCTAGTGGCTTAATTATTATACGAGCAACAATGTCTGAAATGATCATTAGGATTGCTCCAGCTAATGCAGTAAAAGGAATTAAATACTTATAGTTTGGTGGTAATAATCGTTTGCTAATATTCGGTACGATAAGACCCACAAAGACGATTGATCCAGCTACGGCTACCGAAATACCGGCTAACATACTGATGAGCATAATAATCATCCATTTGATTAATTTTATGTTTTGACCGAGGCCGGTTGCAATGTCGTCACTTGTCATCAAGATGTTGATGTGTGCAGCCATGCTAAATGCAATTAAAATAAGTATCAATACAAGCGGAATAATCCATGGGATATCCCAAATGTTACGTAATGAAACGGAGCCACTCAACCAAAATAATAGGCCTTGTAAGTCTGTTTCGTTCATAATAAGTATGCCTTGAGTAAAGGCTGTAAATAGCATCGCAATCGCAGCACCTGCCAAAATGACACGGTGAGGTGAGAATAGTGTTTGTCTAAACATACCTAGCGCAACGACTAAGACTGTAACAACAATAGCCCCCAAAAATGCGATGACAACAATCATTTTAAAAGATTGAATTTGGATAAATGTAATACTAAAGATGACAAAAAATACTGCGCCTGCATTGACACCGAAAAGGCCTGGTGATGCTATTGGGTTTCGTGTAAGTGCTTGCATCAACAAACCTGAGACAGCAAGGGCAGCACCAGTCAATAACGCAATGATTGTTCTCGACGCCCGTGCACCAGTGACAACATCATGTAAATCGTTTTCACTATCAAAGTTGAATAACGCCTGTATCACCGTACCTGGTGACACAAGCGTATTTCCAATCATTAAACTTAAGATAGCTACTATTGCAAGACATAAACCAGCAATAACGATTTGGTATTTTGGTTTAAGTAGCATCGTAAAACTCCTTAATTATTTTGATTGTTTTTCAATATTTAACTTTTCATATAAATCGTCAATCAATTTTAATGATGATTTATATCCGCCAGCTAAGTTCCAAGTGATTTCATCTAAATCATCAGATACTTGGTTGTTTTTAACTGCGTCTAAATTTTTCCACTCTTTACTTGAAGTCCATTCGCTTTCAGTCTTTTTAACTAATGCAGCATCTTTCGCATTTGGATCTGATTTTACTACAAAAATATGATCAGCGTTCATTAACGGAATGCTTTCTTTAGATGTAAGTTGGATAATATCTTTACCATTATCAACTTGTTTTTGTAAGTCTTTATTACGTTTGAATCCTAAATCATTTAAGATTTCACCAGCATATCCACCAGCATAAATTCTTGTATGATCAGCACGGAAGTTAACAACTGAAGCTTTCAATGGCCATGCATCTTTATACTTTGCTTTTGCATCTTTTTGGAATGCAGCTACTTTATCATCGTACTTTTTAAGTAAATCTTCAGCTTCTTTTTCTTTCCCTAAAGCTTTCCCCATTAACTTAGTTGTATCTTTGAATTTGAAAACTGTATCAGTAGAAACTGTTGGTGCGATTTTAGATAATTGATCGTAAACTTTTTCATTTCTAACTTTTGACGCGACAATTAAGTCCGGTTTTAATTTAGAGATTTCTTCTAAGTTAGGTGCAGGTTCTTGACCTACAATCTTAGTATCTTTTAAATCATTTTTTATGTATTCGAATTTCGGTTTTTGTGTCCATGATTCTACAGCACCTACAGGTTTAACACCTAAAGATACAGCGACGTCAGTGGCACCTTGATATAGCGTAACAACACGCTTTGGTTTCCCTTTAATTTCAGTTGTACCCATTGCATGTTTAATTGAAGTTGTTTCCTTATCTTTGTTATCAGATGATTGCTTATTTGAATTCCCACTACATCCTGCTAAAACAAGTAGGAAAGCAAGCGTAACAACAAGCATTTTAATTACTTTATTCATTGACTAATTAGCCTCCTTCGTGATGTATGACAATGAGAATCATTATCACGATTTAGTATGAATTAAAATTTTTCCTAAGTCAATAAAATATTTATGATTTACATGCAACTTATAATTATTTGACATATAAATGCATAAAAAATATAATCCTAATTACTTGATAGTGAGAATCATTATCAATTAGGTAACACACAATATTATAGAATTTTAAATTTGAGGAGGAAGCGCTTTTGATTGAAAAAAGTCAAGCATGTCACGATTCATTGTTAGATTCTGTAGGGCAAACACCTATGGTTCAACTTCATCAACTATTTCCGAAACATGAAGTGTTTGCAAAGTTAGAGTATATGAATCCTGGAGGCAGCATGAAAGATCGACCTGCCAAGTACATCATTGAACATGGTATTAAACATGGTTTAATCACTGAGAATACACATTTAATTGAAAGTACTTCTGGTAATTTAGGCATTGCGTTGGCAATGATAGCTAAAATCAAGGGATTAAAACTCACGTGTGTTGTTGATCCTAAAATATCACCAACAAATTTGAAAATTATTAAAAGTTATGGTGCCAATGTAGAAATGGTTGAAGAACCTGATGCACATGGGGGTTATTTAATGACTCGTATTGCAAAGGTGCAAGAACTGTTAGCCACTATTGACGATGCATATTGGATTAATCAATATGCGAATGAGTTAAATTGGCAATCCCATTATCATGGTGCAGGCACAGAGATTGTTGAAACAATTAAGCAACCTATAGATTATTTTGTCGCGCCAGTCAGCACGACAGGTAGCATTATGGGTATGAGTAGAAAAATAAAAGAAGTGCATCCAAACGCACAAATTGTTGCTGTTGATGCGAAAGGGTCAGTCATTTTTGGTGACAAACCTATTAATAGAGAATTACCTGGTATCGGTGCTAGTCGTGTACCCGAAATATTGAATAGATCAGAAATTAATCAAGTGATCCATGTAGATGATTATCAATCTGCTTTGGGCTGTCGAAAACTGATTGATTATGAAGGCATATTTGCCGGAGGTTCAACAGGTTCGATTATTGCAGCGATTGAGCAGTTGATAACGTCAATTGAAGAAGGTGCAACAATTGTCACGATTTTACCAGATCGAGGCGATCGTTACTTAGATTTAGTTTATTCAGATACATGGTTAGAAAAAATGAAATCAAGACAAGGAGTTAAATCAGAATGAATAGAGAGATGTTGTATTTAAATAGATCAGATATTGAACAAGCGGGAGGAAATCATTCACAAGTTTATGTGGACGCATTAACAGAAGCATTAACAGCGCATGCGCACAATGATTTTGTACAACCGCTTAAGCCGTATTTAAGACAGGATCCTGAAAATGGACACATCGCAGATCGAATTATTGCAATGCCAAGCCATATCGGTGGAGAACACGCAATTTCAGGTATTAAGTGGATAGGTAGTAAGCACGACAATCCATCGAAACGTAATATGGAGCGTGCAAGTGGTGTCATTATTTTGAATGATCCGGAAACGAATTATCCAATTGCAGTTATGGAAGCAAGTTTAATTAGTAGTATGCGTACTGCAGCAGTTTCAGTGATTGCAGCTAAGCATTTGGCTAAAAAAGGATTTAAAGACTTAACAATCATTGGATGCGGGCTAATCGGAGACAAGCAATTACAAAGTATGTTAGAGCAATTCGATCATATTGAACGCGTGTTTGTTTACGATCAATTCTCTGAAGCATGTGCACGCTTTGTTGATAGATGGCAACAACAGCGTCCGGAAATTAATTTTATTGCGACAGAAAATGCTAAAGAAGCAGTATCAAATGGTGAAGTAGTCATTACATGTACCGTAACGGATCAACCATACATTGAATATGATTGGTTACAAAAGGGTGCATTTATTAGCAACATTTCTATCATGGATGTGCATAAAGAAGTCTTTATTAAAGCTGACAAAGTCGTAGTAGATGACTGGTCACAATGTAATCGAGAAAAGAAAACTATTAACCAATTGGTGTTAGAAGGTAAATTCAGCAAAGAAGCACTTCATGCTGAACTAGGGCAACTTGTGACAGGTGACATACCAGGACGTGAAGACGATGATGAAATCATATTACTTAATCCGATGGGTATGGCTATCGAAGATATTTCAAGTGCTTATTTTATTTATCAACAGGCACAACAACAAAATATTGGGACAACATTGAACCTATATTAAGAATGCGAGGTGTCTGAACATTGCAGAATCATACAGCAGTCAATACAGCACAAACGATAATATTAAGGGATTTAGTTGATGCATTATTATTTGAAGATATAGCCGGAATTGTATCGAATAGTGATATTACTAAAGAAAATGGACAAACGCTTTTGATATACGAACGTGAAACACAACAAATAAAGATACCTGTTTATTTTAGTGCTTTAAATATGTTTCGTTATGAAAGTTCACAACCAATTACGATAGAGGGAAGGGCGTCTAAGCAACCACTAACTGCAGATGAATTTTGGCAAACAATTGCTAATATGAATTGTGATTTAAGTCATGAATGGGAAGTGGCTCGCGTTGAAGAAGGACTGACTACTGCTGCCACACAGCTTGCTAAACAATTATCAGAATTAGATTTAGCGTCACATCCTTTTGTGATGTCAGAGCAGTTTGCAAGTTTAAAAGATCGTCCATTTCATCCATTAGCTAAAGAAAAAAGAGGATTAAGAGAAGCGGATTATCAAGTGTATCAAGCTGAATTAAATCAATCATTTCCTTTAATGGTTGCAGCAGTTAAAAAGACACATATGATTCATGGCGATACTGCAAATATTGATGAATTAGAAAATTTGACAGCCCCTATAAAAGAACAAGCGACAGATATGTTACATGATCAAGGGTTATCAATAGATGACTATGTACTATTTCCTGTACATCCTTGGCAATATCAACATATTTTGCCGAACGTCTTTGCGAAAGAGATTAGTGAAAAATTGGTTGTACTATTACCGTTAAAATTTGGAGATTATCTGTCGTCTTCAAGTATGCGTTCATTAATTGATATTGGCGCACCGTATAACCATGTCAAAGTACCATTTGCAATGCAGTCATTAGGCGCATTAAGACTAACGCCTACGCGTTACATGAAAAACGGAGAACAAGCAGAACAATTATTACGTCAGCTTATAGAAAAAGATGAAGCACTAGCTAAGTATGTCACAGTTTGCGATGAGACAGCTTGGTGGTCATATATGGGTCAAGACAATGATATTTTCAAAGATCAATTAGGTCATTTAACTGTTCAGCTAAGGAAATATCCAGAAGTGCTAGCCAAAAATGATACGCAACAGCTAGTGTCAATGGCAGCACTCGCGGCAAATAATCGCACCTTATATCAAATGATTTGTGGAAAAGATAATATTTCTAAAAATGATGTCATGACGTTATTTGAAGATATCGCGCAAGTCTTTTTAAAGGTAACACTATCATTTATGCAATACGGCGCATTACCAGAGTTGCATGGTCAAAATATATTGTTGTCATTTGAAGATGGACGTGTACAAAAATGCGTGTTACGTGATCATGATACTGTCAGAATTTATAAACCATGGCTAACAGCACATCAGCTTTCATTGCCGAAGTATGTCGTCAGAGAAGATACACCTAATACGCTAATTAATGAAGATTTGGAAACATTCTTTGCTTATTTTCAAACATTAGCTGTATCGGTAAATCTATATGCCATTATTGATGCAATTCAAGATTTATTTGGTGTAAGTGAGCATGAACTTATGTCGTTGTTAAAACAAATTTTAAAAAATGAAGTGGCAACTATTTCCTGGGTTACAACTGATCAGCTAGCTGTCAGACACATTTTATTTGATAAACAGACGTGGCCATTCAAACAAATTTTATTACCATTGCTATATCAACGTGATAGTGGTGGAGGTAGTATGCCTTCAGGTTTAACTACCGTACCAAATCCAATGGTGACATATGATTAATCAGTCTATATGGCGCAGTAACTTTCGCATTTTATGGCTCAGTCAGTTTATAGCGATTGCTGGACTGACAGTACTTGTGCCATTATTGCCAATTTATATGGCATCACTACAAAATCTATCAGTCGTAGAAATACAGTTGTGGAGTGGTATAGCGATTGCTGCTCCTGCTGTAACGACGATGATAGCTTCGCCGATATGGGGGAAGCTAGGTGATAAGATCAGTCGAAAATGGATGGTGTTAAGAGCGTTACTTGGTTTGGCGGTATGCTTATTTTTAATGGCATTGTGTACGACACCATTACAGTTTGTACTTGTGAGGTTATTGCAGGGACTATTTGGTGGTGTTGTTGATGCATCAAGTGCGTTTGCGAGTGCAGAGGCGCCAGCTGAAGATCGTGGCAAGGTATTAGGAAGACTGCAAAGTTCAGTCAGCGCAGGGTCTCTTGTGGGGCCATTAATTGGCGGTGTTACAGCTTCGATATTAGGTTTTAGTGCGTTACTGATGAGTATTGCCGTTATTACTTTTATTGTCTGTATTTTCGGTGCATTAAAATTGATTGAAACGACACATATGTCAAAATCACAAACACCAAATATTAATAAAGGT
Source organism: Staphylococcus sp. EG-SA-17 (assembly GCF_017151845.1). Lineage (NCBI taxonomy): Bacteria > Bacillati > Bacillota > Bacilli > Caryophanales > Staphylococcaceae > Staphylococcus > Staphylococcus sp. EG-SA-17. Next base: position 28,534 of record NZ_JACVZO010000017.1, on the reverse strand, counting down.
ATTCGCCGTTCATTTCAATGTCTATTATGCACACAACAAACATGTCGATTTATTATCGTTGGCGTTTTAGCAAACTTTGCTATGTATGGCATGCTAACTGCATTATCACCACTTGCTTCATCAGTGAATCATACAGCGATAGATGACCGTAGTGTGATTGGATTTTTACAGTCCGCATTTTGGACGGCTTCGATATTAAGCGCGCCTTTATGGGGTCGCTTTAATGATAAATCATATGTTAAATCAGTATATATATTTGCAACGATTGCATGTGGTTGTAGTGCGATACTGCAAGGTTTAGCGACGAATATAGAGTTTTTAATGGCTGCAAGGATACTTCAAGGATTAACATATAGTGCATTGATTCAAAGTGTCATGTTTGTTGTCGTGAATGCGTGTCATCAACAACTTAAAGGCACATTTGTTGGTACGACAAATAGTATGTTAGTTATTGGCCAAATTATTGGTAGTCTTAGTGGCGCTGCCATTACTAGTTATACTACACCAGCTACTACGTTTATCGTTATGGGCGTAGTATTTGCAGTAAGTAGTTTATTTTTAATTTGTTCAACCATCACTAATCAAATCAACGAGCACACATTAATGAAATTATGGGAGTTGAAACAAAAAAGTGCAAAATAAAGAATTAATACAACATGCAGCGTATGCGGCTATCGAACGCATTTTAAATGAATATTTTAGAGAAGAAAATTTATATCAAGTGCCACCTCAAAATCATCAATGGTCTATACAATTATCAGATCTCGAAACGTTAACGGGTGAATTTCGCTATTGGTCTGCGATGGGGCATCATATGTATCATCCAGAGGTATGGCTTATTGATGGAAAAAGTAAAAAAATAACAACTTATAAAGAAGCAATTGCGCGTATTTTGCAATATATGGCTCAAAGTGCAGATAATCAAACGGCAGTGCAACAACATATGGCGCAAATTATGTCTGACATCGATAATAGCATTCATCGCACGGCGCGTTATTTGCAAAGTAACACAATAGACTACGTAGAGGATCGCTATATCGTTTCAGAACAATCTTTATACTTAGGTCATCCATTTCATCCGACTCCTAAGAGTGCAAGTGGGTTTTCAGAAGCAGATTTAGAGAAATATGCACCCGAATGTCATACATCATTCCAATTGCATTATTTAGCTGTGCATAAAAATGTTCTGCTCACGCGCTATGTAGAAGGTAAAGAAGATCAGGTTGAGAAAGTGTTGTATCAATTAGCAGATATAAATATATCAGAGATACCTAAAGATTTTATTTTATTACCAATACATCCTTATCAAATCAATGTGTTGCGACAGCATCCACAGTATATGCAATATAGTGAACAAGGTTTAATAAAAGACCTTGGCGTTTCCGGTGATTTAGTGTACCCGACGTCTTCGGTTAGAACTGTATTTTCAAAAGCATTAAACATTTATTTAAAATTACCGATACACGTTAAAATTACTAATTTTATACGTACGAATGACCTTGAACAGATTGAACGGACAATTGATGCCGCGCAAGTTATCGCATCAGTCAAAGATGAGGTTGAAACACCCCATTTTAAATTGATGTTTGAAGAAGGATATCGTGCATTGTTACCGAATCCATTAGGGCAAACAGTTGAACCTGAAATGGATTTATTAACAAATAGTGCCATGATTGTTCGTGAAGGGATACCGAATTACCATGCTGATAAAGATATTCATGTATTGGCGTCATTATTTGAAACGATGCCTGATTCATCGATGTCTAAGTTATCACAAGTGATTGAGCAAAGTGGTTTAGCACCAGAACCATGGCTTGAATGTTATTTGGATCGTACATTATTGCCGATATTAAAGCTGTTTAGTAACACAGGCATTAGTCTAGAAGCACATGTACAAAATACATTAATTGAATTAAAAGATGGCATACCCGACGTATGCTTTGTCAGAGATCTTGAAGGCATTTGTCTATCTAGAACGATTGCTACTGAAAAACAACTTGTGCCAAATGTTGTGGCAGCATCAAGCCCTGTTGTATATGCACACGATGAAGCATGGCATCGTCTTAAATATTATGTTGTAGTAAATCACTTAGGACATTTAGTATCAACTATTGGTAAAGCGACTAGAAATGAAGTTGTGTTATGGCAACTTGTAGCGCATCGTCTTATGACATGGAAAAAAGAATACGCGAATAACGCAGTATTTGTTGACTGTGTAGAAGATTTATATCAAACGCCGACCATTGCGGCTAAAGCGAATTTGATGAGTAAATTGAATGATTGTGGTGCAAACCCTATTTATACACATATACCAAATCCAATTTGTCATAACAAGGAGGTATCGTATTGTGAATCAAACAATTCTTAATCGTGTAAAGACTAGAGTGATGCACCAACTGGTATCATCACTTATTTATGAGAATATTGTTGTGTATAAAGCGTCATATCAAGACGGTGTCGGTCATTTTACAATAGAAGGACATGATTCAGAGTATCGTTTTACTGCTGAAAAGACACATAGCTTTGATCGTATACGTATCACATCACCAATTGAGCGTGTCGTAGGAGATGAGGCAGATACAACAACAGACTATACACAATTATTGAGAGAAGCTGTATTTACATTTCCTAAAAATGATGAAAAGCTAGAACAATTTATTGTTGAGTTATTACAGACAGAATTAAAAGATACACAAAGTATGCAGTATCGAGAATCAAACCCACCAGCAACACCTGAGACATTTAACGACTATGAATTTTATGCGATGGAAGGGCATCAGTATCATCCAAGTTACAAATCACGTTTAGGATTTACGTTGAGTGATAATTTGAAATTTGGACCTGATTTTGTACCAAACGTTAAACTGCAGTGGTTAGCTATCGACAAAGATAAAGTAGAAACGACGGTATCAAGAAATGTTGTAGTTAAAGAAATGTTACGTCAACAAGTTGGTGATAAGACTTATGAACATTTTGTACAGCAAATTGAAGCGTCTGGCAAACATGTAAATGATGTTGAGATGATACCTGTACACCCATGGCAGTTTGAACATGTCATCCAAGTTGATTTGGCTGAAGAAAGGCTTAATGGCACAGTACTATGGTTAGGGGAAAGTGATGAGCTATATCACCCTCAACAATCGATTCGTACGATGTCGCCAATAGACACGACAAAATATTATTTAAAGGTACCAATAAGTATAACGAATACTTCAACGAAACGAGTGTTGGCGCCTCATACAATTGAAAATGCAGCGCAAATTACGGATTGGTTAAAGCAGATACAGCAACAAGATACGTATTTAAAAGATGAATTAAAGACAGCTTTTCTAGGGGAAGTCTTAGGACAGTCTTATTTAAATACACAACTTTCGCCTTATAAACAAACTCAAGTTTATGGTGCGTTAGGTGTTATATGGCGTGAAAATATATATCATATGTTAATCGATGAAGAGGATGCGATACCATTTAATGCACTTTATGCGAGTGATAAGGATGGTGTACCATTCATTGAAAAGTGGATTAAACAATATGGTTCTGAAGCTTGGACAAAGCAATTTTTAGCTGTAGCGATTCGTCCAATGATTCATATGCTTTATTATCACGGTATTGCCTTTGAATCGCATGCACAAAATATGATGCTCATTCATGAAAATGGTTGGCCTACACGTATTGCCTTAAAAGATTTTCATGATGGTGTTCGTTTTAAGCGTGAGCATTTAAGTGAAGCTGCTTCACACCTGACATTAAAGCCAATGCCAGAAGCACATAAAAAAGTGAATAGTAATTCATTTATTGAAACAGATGACGAACGTTTAGTACGCGACTTTTTACATGATGCATTTTTCTTTATTAATATCGCCGAAATCATCTTATTTATTGAAAAGCAATATGGTATCGATGAGCAGCGACAATGGAAATGGGTTAAAGACATTATCGAGGCGTATCAAGAAGCATTTCCAGAGTTGAATAACTATCAACATTTCGATTTGTTTGAACCTACGATTCAAGTTGAAAAGTTAACGACACGTCGATTATTAAGTGACTCCGAGTTAAGAATTCATCATGTTACAAATCCATTAGGTGTAGGAGGTATAAATGATGCAACAACTATCTCTGAAACATAGATTAAACAATGGTGATTCAGTTTATGGCATTTTTAATTCTATACCGGACCCATTGATGATCGAGGTTATCGCAGCAAGCGGGTATGACTTTGTTGTGATTGATACAGAACACGTGGCGATTAATGATGAGACACTAGCGCATTTAATTCGTGCAGCTGAAGCAGCGCATATTATACCAATTGTACGTGTCACTGCAGTGATAGATAGAGATATCATTAAAGTGTTGGATATGGGTGCGAGAGGTATTATTGTGCCACACGTTAAAGATCGTGAGACAGTTGAGCATATTGTGAAATTAAGTCGTTATTACCCGCAAGGATTAAGAAGTTTGAATGGTGGTCGCATGGCAAGATTTGGACGTACACCATTACTTGATGCAATGGAGATGGCTAATGAGCATATTATGGTGATTGCCATGATAGAAGATGTTGAAGGGGTTATGGCCATTGACGATATAGCTCAAGTCGAAGGTTTAGACATGATAGTCGAAGGTGCCGCAGATTTATCCCAGTCACTTGGCATACCATGGCAAACGCGTGATGATCAAGTAACATCACATGTTCAACATATTTTTGAAATTGTGAATGCACATGGTAAACATTTTTGTGCATTACCACGTGAAGATGAAGATATTGCAAAATGGCAGGCACAAGGTGTACAAACATTTATTTTAGGTGATGATCGCGGAAAAATATATCGCCATTTAAGTGCATCTCTAGCGACGTCTAAACAGAAAGGGGATGAAGGCTAATGCGTATAGTTCAACCTGTTATTGAACAATTAAAAGCACAATCTCATCCAGTTTGTCATTATATCTATGATTTAGTCGGACTGGAACATCATTTGCAACATATTACATCGTCATTGCCGAGTAATTGTCAAATGTACTATGCAATGAAAGCAAATAGTGAACGAACAATCCTAGATACAATTAGTCAGTATGTTGAAGGATTCGAAGTTGCATCTCAAGGTGAAATAGCAAAAGGTCTTGCTTTTAAACCAGCAAATCATATTATTTTTGGTGGCCCTGGTAAGACAGACGAGGAACTAAGATATGCAGTAAGTGAAGGTGTTCAGCGTATTCATGTTGAAAGTATGCATGAATTACAAAGGCTAAATGCCATCTTAGAAGATGAAGATAAGACACAACACATTTTATTGCGTGTTAATTTAGCAGGACCATTTCCCAATGCAACGTTGCATATGGCAGGACGCCCTACACAATTTGGTATTTCTGAAGACGAAGTTGATGATGTCATTGAAGCTGCGCTCGCAATGCCAAATATTCATCTAGATGGATTTCATTTTCATTCTATTTCTAACAATTTAGACTCGAATTTACATGTCGATGTAGTGAAACTTTATTTTAAAAAAGCAAAGGCATGGTCTGAAAAACATCGATTTCCACTCAAACATATCAATCTTGGTGGTGGTATAGGGGTTAACTATGCAGATTTAACTAGCCAATTTGAGTGGGATAATTTTGTAGAACGTTTTAAAACACTTATCGTTGAGCAAGAAATGGAAGATGTGACATTGAACTTTGAATGTGGGCGCTTTATTGTGGCACATATTGGTTACTATGTGACAGAAGTGCTAGATATTAAGAAAGTGCATGGTGCTTGGTATGCCATTTTAAGAGGAGGTACGCAACAATTTAGACTGCCGGTATCTTGGCAGCATAACCATCCTTTTGAAATTTATCGCTATAAGGACAATCCATATTCATTTGAAAAAGTTTCAATTTCGAGACAGGACACAACGTTAGTCGGTCAATTATGTACACCGAAAGATGTCTTTGCTAGAGAAGTAAAGATAGACGCAATCAGTACAGGCGACGTTATTGTTTTCAAATATGCAGGTGCATACGGATGGTCTATTTCACATCACGATTTCTTAAGCCATCCACATCCTGAATTTATTTATTTAACGCAAACAAAGGAGGATGAATAACTATTGAATCATATTCATGAACATTTAAAATTGGTACCAGTAGATAAGATTGATCTTCACGAAACATTCGAACCTTTAAGATTGGAAAAGACGAAAAGTAGTATTGAAGCAGATGATTTTATACGTCATCCTATTTTAGTGACAGCGATGCAACATGGTAGATATATGGTTATAGATGGTGTGCATCGGTATACAAGTTTGAAAGCGTTAGGATGTAAGAAAGTTCCAGTGCAAGAAATCCATGAAACACAATATTCAATTAGTACGTGGCAACATAAAGTTCCATTTGGTGTGTGGTGGGAAACGTTACAACAAGAACATCGCTTGCCATGGACTACTGAGACAAGACAAGAAGCGCCATTTATTACGATGTGTCATGGTGATACAGAACAATATTTGTATACAAAAGATTTAGGCGAAGCACATTTTCAAGTATGGGAAAAGGTTGTCGCAAGTTATAGTGGTTGTTGTTCTGTAGAGAGAATTGCACAAGGTACATATCCTTGTCTTTCTCAACAAGATGTACTCATGAAGTATCAGCCATTGAGTTATAAGGAAATTGAAGCGGTTGTTCATAAAGGGGAAACTGTGCCAGCAGGTGTGACACGCTTTAATATTTCAGGACGATGTCTTAATCTTCAAGTACCACTGGCATTGCTTAAACAAGATGATGATGTTGAACAACTGCGCAATTGGAAGCAGTTTTTAGCAGATAAGTTTGCCAATATGAGATGCTATACTGAAAAAGTATACTTGGTGGAGCAATAGTTTTACTGTGATGTTGAGGGAAATATGATGATTTAGCGTATTGATAGCGAAAATATAATAAAACAATATAGTGTGGAGAACTTTTGATATTTTATAAATATTGGAGTTCTCCATTTTTGTATTTTGCATATAAAAATTAAATAAAATAAGGTATATTAAGGTAAAGTATAAATTTTAAATAAATGGGGAATGAGCATGAGCTCAATTATAGGAAGAATAACAATTTGGATAGGCATCGTAGCTCAAATATATTTTAGTGTCGTTTTTGTTAGGATGATATCTATTAATATTGCTGGAGGCTCTGATTACGAAACAATTTTTTTATTAGGATTAATATTGACTCTTTTCACTGTTTTACCAACCATCTTTACTGCGATTTATATGGAAAGTTACTCTGTAATCGGAGGTGCACTTTTTATTGTTTATGCGATTATTGCACTGTGTTTATATAATTTCCTTTCGGCAATTTTATGGCTGATTGGTGGTATTTTGCTGATTTGGAATAAATACTCAAAAGATGAATCGACAGACGAAAATGAAAAAGTTGATATTGAAAGTACAGAGAATCAATTTGAATCTAAAGATAAAATCACTAAAGAATAAAGAGAATATTTAAGGCGGAGTATAAATATTAAATAAATGGGGAATAGACATGGAAAAAAATGTAGAAAAATCATTCATAAAGATAGGTTTATATTTTCAAATAGCTTATATAGTACTCATGGCTATAACTTTATGTGGGTTTGTAATTTGCTATGGACTAATTTTCGGCCTTTTCTATTTATTATCAGGTAGCAGAGCTGATTATTTAATAGTAACAATAGTTATATCGGCAATAATTTCTATATTTGTAATTATACTTTCAATCGTACCTGTCATCGTATTGGCATCTGACTTATTTAAAGAAAGGATTTCAAAAGGTGTCATATTAATTGTATTGGCTATTATCGCTTTAGTATTATGCAACTTTGTATCTGCAATACTCTGGTTTGTTTCAGCCATATCTATTTTAGGTAGAAAAAAATTAGTAGCTGCAGCAGATACTACCACTATTCAAAAAAGTAAAGGGAACGCAAATCAAGCATCACATAAAGACACGGGTAAAAAGGAACTTGATAGTCAAGACATGATGGAACATCCTGAGTTTAAAAATCCCACGACTAAAAACCTAGAAGGATTAAACGAAGAAATACATAAAGATGAAGCTACAACTAAAGTTGACAGTGATAACACGCAACCGCCGATTGAATCAAAAGACCATGTCTCGAAAAAAGATTGATGACAAACTAATCGAGAGACTTAAAAAATAATATTCAACATAAGCACTTTTAAAGCGACATTTAAACGCATTGCCAATCACTAATGGTAGTGCGTTTAACTATACCTTAAATATCTGAATATTTTGTTAAATGGAGTTATCTTTGTTGTACTATTCAAATGAAGAGGAGTAAAATGTAATTAAAGGAAAGTAATTTGAGGAGTGATCTTTATGACAAACAACAAAGTAGCGTTAGTAACTGGCGGTGCACAAGGGATTGGTTTTAAAATTGCAGAACGTTTAGTGGAAGATGGTTTCAAAGTAGCAGTTGTTGATTTTAATGAAGAAGGGGCAAAAGCAGCTGCACTTAAATTATCAAGTGATGGTACAAAAGCTATTGCTATCAAAGCAGATGTATCAAACCGTGATGATGTATTTAACGCAGTAAGACAAACTGCAGCGCAATTTGGTGATTTCCATGTCATGGTTAACAATGCCGGCCTTGGACCAACAACACCAATCGATACAATTACTGAAGAACAGTTTAAAACAGTATATGGCGTGAACGTTGCAGGTGTGCTATGGGGTATTCAAGCCGCACATGAACAATTTAAAAAATTCAATCATGGTGGTAAAATTATCAATGCAACATCTCAAGCAGGCGTTGAGGGTAACCCAGGATTGTCTTTATATTGCAGTACAAAATTCGCAGTGCGAGGTTTAACACAAGTAGCCGCACAAGATTTAGCGTCTGAAGGTATTACTGTGAATGCATTCGCACCTGGTATCGTTCAAACACCAATGATGGAAAGTATCGCAGTGGCAACAGCCGAAGAAGCAGGTAAACCTGAAGCATGGGGCTGGGAACAATTTACAAGTCAGATTGCTTTGGGCAGAGTTTCTCAACCAGAAGATGTTTCAAATGTAGTGAGCTTCTTAGCCGGTAAAGACTCTGATTACATTACTGGACAAACAATTATTGTAGATGGTGGTATGAGATTCCGTTAATAATCATCCACTAATGATAAATAAATCCTTATTGTTAAGTTTAATCACTTAGCAGTAAGGATTTTTTAGTGCACTTAGAAGGGATTGTATTGGTAGAAAATTAATAAGCGAAGTTCTTAAGTGAGTTATGATGTCACAGTCTAATGCATCAGTTGAAAGCATTACTAGTATTAACACACCCAAGATATTATAAAACAACACAAAAACGCCACTATCTAATTTATCTCAATAAAAATTCACAAAGTTATCTCATTTTATTTTTATAAATAAAAAATATCGATAAAAAGCTTACAATACTTTATGTTTTTATGATATATTTTTAATGTATAAATGAGGTGGAAGATTTGGAAAGAGTTTTGATAACTGGTGGGGCTGGTTTTATTGGGTCGCATTTAGTAGATGATTTACAACAAGATTATGATGTTTATGTTCTAGATAACTATAGAACAGGTAAACGAGAAAATATTAAAAATTTGGCTGACGATCATGTGTTTGAATTAGATATTCGTGAATATGATGCAGTTGAACAAATCATGAAGACATATCAATTTGATTATGTTATTCATTTAGCAGCATTAGTTAGTGTTGCTGAGTCGGTTGAGAAACCTATCTTATCTCAAGAAATAAACGTTGTAGCAACATTAAGATTGTTAGAAATCATTAAAAAATATAATAGTCATATAAAACGTTTTGTCTTTGCTTCGTCAGCAGCTGTTTATGGTGATCTTCCTGATTTACCTAAAAGTGATCAATCATTAATCCTACCATTATCACCATATGCAATAGATAAATATTACGGCGAACGGACGACATTAAATTATTGCTCGTTATATAACATACCAACAGCGGTTGTTAAATTTTTTAATGTATTTGGGCCAAGACAGGATCCTAAGTCACAATATTCAGGTGTGATTTCAAAGATGTTCGATTCATTTGAGCATAACAAGCCATTTACATTTTTTGGTGACGGACTGCAAACTAGAGATTTTGTATATGTATATGATGTTGTTCAATCTGTACGCTTAATTATGGAACACAAAGATGCAATTGGACACGGTTATAACATTGGTACAGGCACTTTTACTAATTTATTAGAGGTTTATCGTATTATTGGTGAATTATATGGAAAATCAGTCGAGCATGAATTTAAAGAAGCACGAAAAGGAGATATTAAGCATTCTTATGCAGATATTTCTAACTTAAAGGCATTAGGATTTGTTCCTAAATATACAGTAGAAACAGGTTTAAAGGATTACTTTAATTTTGAGGTAGATAATATTGAAGAAGTTACAGCTAAAGAAGTGGAAATGTCAAAAAAATAACATTGAAGCTGTCCATAATAATAAGGGTTATGCCTATCAAAGAAAATTAGACAAACTAGAAGAAGTGAGAAAAAGATATTACCCAATTAAACGTGCGATTGACTTAATTTTAAGCATTGTTTTATTATTTTTAACTTTACCGATTATGGTTATATTCGCCATTGCTATCGTCATAGACTCACCAGGAAACCCTATTTATAGTCAGGTTAGAGTTGGGAAGATGGGTAAATTAATTAAAATATACAAATTACGTTCGATGTGTAAAAACGCAGAGAAAAATGGTGCGCAATGGGCTGATAAAGATGATGATCGTATAACAAATGTCGGGAAGTATATTCGTAAAACACGCATTGATGAATTACCACAACTAATTAATGTTGTTAAAGGGGAAATGAGTTTTATTGGACCACGCCCGGAACGTCCGGAATTTGTAGAATTATTTAGTTCAGAAGTGATAGGTTTCGAGCAAAGATGTCTTGTTACACCAGGGTTAACAGGACTTGCGCAAATTCAAGGTGGATATGACTTAACACCGCAACAAAAACTGAAATATGACATGAAATATATACATAAAGGTAGTTTAATGATGGAACTATATATATCAATTAGAACATTGATGGTTGTTATTACAGGGGAAGGCTCAAGGTAGTCTTAATTTACTTAATAAGTTCAAATAAAAGTTACATTTTAAAGATTGTGACCAATTGTTACAGTATAACGAGGAATCCCTTGAGACAGTATCAAATGGCATTAAGAAATATGTGCCATCATTGATTTGCGTGGCTATAAATACTATTCATCTGATGAGATAGCCATGTTAAGAAATTGAAAGTATAGCATTAAAGGGGTTTGTAACAGTTGAAAATTATATATTGTATTACTAAAGCAGACAATGGTGGTGCACAAACACATCTCATTCAACTCGCCAACCATTTTTGCGTACACCATGATGTTTATGTCATTGTAGGCAATCATGGACCAATGATTGAACAACTAGATGCAAGAGTTAATGTAATTATTCTCGAACATTTAGTAGGTCCAATTGACTTTAAACAAGATATTTTAGCTGTCAAAGTGTTAGCACAGTTATTCTCGAAAATTAAACCTGATGTTATCCATTTACATTCTTCCAAAGCTGGAACGGTCGGACGAATTGCGAAGTTCATTTCGAAATCGAAAGACACACGTGTAGTTTTTACTGCACATGGATGGGCTTTTACAGAGGGTGTTAAACCAGCTAAAAAATTTCTATATTTAGTTATCGAAAAATTAATGTCACGTATTACAGATAGCATTATTTGTGTTTCAGATTTCGATAAACAGTTAGCGTTAAAATCTCGCTTTAATCGATTGAAATTAACCACAATACATAATGGTATTGCAGATGTTCCCGCTGTTAAGCAAACGCTAAAAAGCCAATCACATAACAATATTGGCGAAGTAGTTGGAATGTTGCCTAATAAGCAAGATTTACAGATTAATGCCCCGACAAAGCATCAATTTGTTATGATTGCAAGATTTGCTTATCCAAAATTGCCACAAAATCTAATCGCGGCAATAGAGATATTGAAATTACATAACAGTAATCATGCGCATTTTACATTTATAGGCGATGGACCTACATTAAATGATTGTCAGCAACAAGTTGTACAAGCTGGGTTAGAAAATGATGTCACATTTTTGGGCAATGTCATTAATGCGAGTCATTTATTATCACAATACGATACGTTTATTTTAATAAGTAAGCATGAAGGTTTGCCAATTAGCATTATCGAAGCTATGGCTACAGGTTTGCCTGTTATAGCCAGTCATGTTGGCGGTATTTCAGAATTAGTAACTGATAATGGTATATGTATGATGAACAACCAACCCGAAACTATTGCCAAAGTCCTGGAAAAATATTTAATAGACAGTGATTACATCAAAATGAGTAATCAATCTAGAAAACGTTATTTAGAATGTTTTACTGAGGAGAAAATGATTAAAGAAGTGGAAGACGTTTATAATGGAAAATCAACACAATAGTAAATATCTAACATTGTTACTTATCGGTTTAGCGGTTTTTATTCAGCAATCTTCGGTTGTTGCTGGTGTGAATGTATCTATAGCTGACTTTATTACATTACTAATATTAGTTTATTTACTGTTTTTTGCTAACCATTTATTAAAGGCAAATCATTTTTTACAGTTTTTCATTATTTTGTATACATACCGTATGATTATTACGTTGTGTTTACTATTTTTTGATGATTTGATATTTATTACGGTTAAGGAAGTTCTTGCATCTACAGTTAAATATGCATTTGTAGTCATTTATTTCTATTTAGGGATGATCATCTTTAAGTTAGGTAATAGCAAAAAAGTAATCGTTACCTCTTATATTATAAGCAGTGTGACTATAGGTCTATTTTGTATTATAGCTGGTTTGAACAAGTCCCCTTTACTAATGAAATTGTTATATTTTGATGAAATACGTTCAAAAGGATTAATGAATGACCCTAACTATTTCGCGATGACACAGATTATTACATTGGTACTTGCTTACAAGTATATTCATAATTACATATTCAAGGTCCTTGCATGTGGCATCCTGCTATGGTCTTTAACTACAACGGGATCTAAGACTGCGTTTATCATATTAATCGTCTTAGCCATTTATTTCTTTATTAAAAAGTTATTTAGCAGAAATGCGGTAAGTGTTGTGAGTATGTTAGTGATTATGCTGATATTACTTTGTTTTACCTTTTATAATATCAACTACTATTTATTCCAATTAAGCGACCTTGATGCCTTACCGTCATTAGATCGAATGGCGTCTATTTTTGAAGAGGGGTTTGCATCATTAAATGATAGTGGATCTGAGCGAAGTGTTGTATGGATAAATGCCATTTCAGTAATTAAATATACATTAGGTTTTGGTGTTGGCTTAGTGGATTATGTACATATTGGCTCGCAAATTAATGGTATTTTACTTGTTGCCCATAATACATATTTGCAAATTTTTGCGGAATGGGGCATTTTATTCGGTGCGTTATTTATCATATTTATGCTTTATTTACTGTTTGAATTATTTAGATTTAACATTTCTGGTAAAAATGTAACAGCAATTGTTGTAATGTTGACGATGCTGATTTACTTTTTAACAGTATCGTTTAATAACTCAAGATATGTCGCTTTTATTTTAGGAATTATCGTCTTTATTGTTCAATATGAAAAGATGGAAAGGGATCGTAATGAAGAGTGATTCACTAAAAGAAAATATTATTTATCAAGGGCTATACCAATTGATTAGAACGATGACACCACTGATTACAATACCCATTATTTCACGTGCATTTGGTCCCAGTGGTGTGGGTATTGTTTCATTTTCTTTCAATATCGTGCAATACTTTTTGATGATTGCAAGTGTTGGCGTTCAGTTATATTTTAATAGAGTTATCGCCAAGTCCGTTAACGACAAACGGCAATTGTCTCAGCAGTTTTGGGATATCTTTGTTAGTAAATTATTATTAGCGTTAACAGTTTTTGCGATGTATATCGCTGTGATTACAATCTTTATAGATGATTACTATCTTATTTTCCTACTACAAGGTATCTATATTATAGGTGCAGCACTCGATATTTCATGGTTTTATGCTGGAACTGAAAAGTTTAAAATACCTAGCCTTAGTAATATTGTTGCGTCTGGTATTGTATTAAGTGTCGTTGTTATCTTTGTCAAAGATCAATCAGATTTATCATTGTATGTATTTACTATTGCTATTGTGACGGTATTAAACCAATTACCTTTGTTTATCTATTTAAAACGATACATTAGCTTTGTTTCGGTTAATTGGATACACGTCTGGCAATTGTTTCGTTCGTCATTAGCATACTTATTACCAAATGGACAGCTCAACTTATATACTAGTATTTCTTGCGTTGTTCTTGGTTTAGTAGGCACATACCAACAAGTTGGTATCTTTTCTAACGCATTTAATATTTTAACGGTCGCAATCATAATGATTAATACATTTGATCTTGTAATGATTCCGCGTATTACTAAAATGTCTTTACATCAATCACATAGTTTAACTAAGACGTTAGCAGATAATATGAACATTCAATTGATATTAACAATACCTATGGTCTTTGGTTTGATTGCAATTATGCCATCATTTTATTTATGGTTCTTTGGTGAGGAATTCGCATCAACTGTCCCATTGATGACCATTTTAGCGATACTTGTATTAATCATTCCTTTAAATATGTTGATAAGCAGGCAATATTTATTAATAGTGAATAAAATAAGATTATATAATGCGTCAATCACTATTGGTGCGGTAATGAATTTAGTATTATGTCTTGTTTTGATATATTTTTATGGAATTTACGGTGCTGCTATTGCGCGTTTAATTACAGAGTTTTTCTTGCTCATTTGGCGATTTATTGATATTACTAAAATCAATGTGAAGTTGAATATTGTAAGTACGATTCAATGTGTCATTGCTGCCGTTATGATGTTTATTGTGCTTGGTGTGGTCAATCATTATTTGCCTCCTACAATGTACGCTACGCTGCTATTAATTGCTATTGGTATAGTAGTTTATCTTTTATTAATGATGACTATGAAAAATCAATACGTATGGCAAATATTGAGGCATCTTCGACATAAAACAATTTAAGTATCGGTAACGCTATACTTTAGGAATTTAAGATTAAGAAGAAAAGGCAATTTCTTATTGAAAAATGGAAGTTGTCTTTTTTAATTCTTTTTAAAAGCGGGAAACAAAAGCAGTTAAATGCCTTTTTGCATTCAATATTAAATATTATATCAATTCCGAATATTTAAATTTTATATAATTGGATATAACAAATAAATAATAATTATTGCAAAACACACCCGAAATTAATTATTATAAAAGTATATTCATAAAAGGAGGAATATACTTATGGCATTTAAATTACCAAATTTACCATATGCATATGATGCATTGGAACCATATATAGATCAAAGAACAATGGAGTTTCATCACGACAAACATCACAATACGTACGTGACGAAATTAAACGCAACAGTTGAAGGAACAGAGTTAGAGCATCAATCACTAGCGGATATGATTGCTAACTTAGACAAGGTACCGGAAGCGATGAGGATGTCAGTCCGTAATAATGGCGGTGGTCATTTTAACCATTCATTATTCTGGGAAATACTATCACCTAATTCTGAAGAAAAAGGTGGCGTAATAGACGACATTAAAGCGCAGTGGGGCACTTTAGATGAATTTAAAAATGAATTTGCAAATAAAGCAACAACATTATTTGGATCAGGTTGGACTTGGTTAGTTGTTAATGATGGAAAATTAGAAATTGTGACAACGCCAAACCAAGATAATCCATTAACAGAAGGCAAAACACCAATCTTACTATTTGATGTTTGGGAGCATGCCTACTATCTGAAATATCAAAATAAACGTCCAGACTATATGACTGCATTTTGGAATATTGTTAACTGGAAAAAAGTTGATGAATTATACCAAGCAGCAAAATAATATAACTTAATATAATTGAGGTGGAGCATCTACAAGGTGTTTCACCTTTTTTGTATGTATGAGGTAATCAATTTGCTTTTTGTATAATGGGTTGGAGAATCAAATGTAGGTAAAACAGTACAATCATTTACAATGATGAATACTTTACTTGTGTTCTCTGTGCTTGTGAACTCAATGTTTCGAGAAGAGCGCACATCGAATAACAAAATTATTTAGACAACGTTCAACAAATAAATAAACATCATACGTTTTAAAGTAGAAAAAATCATGTGATTACCTGAAAGTTATTGTCGATTAAACAATAGCTAAACAGTCATCACATGATTTTTTATTTTAATAATTTTAATAATCCGATTGTCTTATACGTGTCAGTGTTAATTCAGATATTTCCTGTGGAATATACCACTTATTAATCATAATTGGATAAGGTGTTTGTGCGTACAATGTTTCAATAATCAGCCAACAATGTGTATCACCATCAAACACGTGACTATGATTTTTGAAGTGGGGCGCTTTGGTAATAGACATTTTTAAATCTGATTGATATGCATTGCTATAAATCGTCTGCTCAACGAACGTCTTCATGTCGTCTTCGTTTTGTGTATTCACTTTAAATGTGTCAATGACATTTAACGGTATAAAGGTAAAACAAAATGCATCAGCTTGCTTAGAATGATTGTCCTTTTTTTGATAATAGCGTTCCATTGCAATGACGGCAGAAGGATGGTTTGCAAACAAATGATTTGTATATTCACTTTCTAAATCAACACGATAATTAATTGATGACATAGATACACGATCTAGCAATATTTGATCAAGTGGATGCTTAAATTGATCCATACTTGAAGCGTGTTGGGCATTTGTTTGTGGAATAACGAAGTGTCCCTTCCCTCTTGTACTCTCTACGATGCCATCTTCGGCCAACAATTTTATAGCTTGGCGCAAAGTCATACGACTGACATCAAAGCGCGCACAAAGTTCCTTTTCAGTAGGTAATGCATGGCCACTCGGATATTTTCCTATTTGAATTTCTTTATATAACGTATTATAAATCGTTAAAAATTTTGGTTGTGTTTGCGTCACGTAGACAACCTCCATAAAGTTACTTAATCACTCTCATCATACAATAATTTTTACTCGAATTGGAAAAATTATAAAAATTAAACATAGATAGGCTTTGAAAATTAGTTTTATACAAGGTTAGAAGCTATAACTGTAAAATGTTCTTAATATTGTCAAAATGTAATGCTTGAAAGCGCTTTTAAAAAATATTATTATATACATGGTTAGACAAATAGACAAATCACTATACAAATATTGGGAGGAATATTTTATGAAATCAACACCACACATTAAGCCAATGAATGACGTCGAAATTGCAGAAACGGTGCTATTGCCAGGAGATCCGTTAAGAGCTAAGTTCATTGCAGAAACATATTTGGACGATGTGGAACAGTTCAATACAGTGCGAAACATGTTTGGTTTTACCGGAACATATAAAGGTAAAAAAGTTTCTGTCATGGGTTCAGGTATGGGTATGCCATCTATTGGCATTTACTCTTATGAATTAATTCATACATTTGGTTGTAAAAAATTAATTCGCGTTGGTTCTTGTGGCGCGATGCAAGAAAACATTGATTTATATGATGTGATTATTGCACAAGGTGCCTCTACTGATTCAAATTACGTTCAACAATATCAATTACCAGGTCATTTTGCGCCAATTGCTTCTTATCAGTTATTAGAAAAAGCAGTTGAAACAGCACGTGACAAAGGTGTACGTCATCATGTAGGTAATGTGTTATCAAGTGATATTTTCTATAACGCGGATACAACAGCGAGTGAACGTTGGATGCGTATGGGTATTTTAGGTGTAGAAATGGAATCAGCTGCATTATACATGAATGCAATTTACGCTGGTGTCGAAGCATTAGGTGTGTTCACAGTGAGCGATCATTTAATTCATGAAACGTCAACAACACCTGAGGAAAGGGAACGTGCATTTACAGATATGATTGAAATTGCACTGTCATTGGTGTAGATGATTATGAATGTTGAATATTCTAAAATAAAGAAAGCAGTACCTATTTTATTATTCTTATTTGTATTCAGTTTGGTTATAGACAACTCATTCAAATTGATTTCTGTAGCCATTGCTGATGACTTAAACATTTCTGTAACTACAGTAAGTTGGCAAGCGACATTAGCCGGTTTAGTAATTGGTATTGGCGCTGTAGTATACGCTTCATTATCTGATGCCATTAGTATACGCACACTATTTATTTATGGCGTGATATTAATCATTATCGGATCAATTATTGGTTACATTTTCCAACATCAATTCGCATTACTTTTAGTTGGACGTATTATTCAAACTGCAGGTTTAGCTGCTGCAGAGACATTATATGTGATATATGTTGCAAAGTATCTTTCTAAAGAGGACCAGAAGACTTACCTTGGCTTAAGTACGAGCAGTTATTCCTTGTCATTAGTTATCGGTACATTATCAGGTGGATTTATTTCTACGTATTTACACTGGACAAATATGTTTTTAATTGCATTAATCGTAGTATTTACGTTGCCATTCCTATTTAAATTATTACCAAAAGAAAATAATACAAATAAAGCTCATTTAGATTTTGTTGGCTTAATTCTAGTGGCAACTATTGCTACAACAGTCATGCTGTTTATTACGAACTTTAATTGGTTATATATGATTGGTGCTTTAATTGCGATTATCGTTTTTGCGCTATATATTAAAAATGCGCAACGTCCATTAGTAAACAAATCATTTTTCCAAAATAAACGTTATGCTTCATTTTTATTTATAGTATTCGTAATGTATGCTATCCAATTGGGTTATATTTTTACGTTCCCATTCATAATGGAACAAATTTATCATCTTCAACTAGACACAACATCACTGTTATTAGTACCGGGTTATATTGTAGCAGTCATCGTTGGTGCACTAAGTGGTAAAATCGGCGAATATCTTAATTCAAAACAAGCGATTATCACAGCAATTATTTTAATCGCACTGAGCTTAATTTTACCTGCATTTGCAGTAGGTAATCACATTTCAATCTTCGTCATTTCTATGATATTCTTTGCAGGTAGCTTTGCTTTAATGTATGCACCTTTACTTAACGAAGCCATTAAAACAATAGATCTTAATATGACAGGTGTGGCTATTGGTTTTTATAATTTAATTATTAATGTGGCGGTATCTGTAGGTATTGCAATTGCTGCGGCTCTAATCGATTTTAAAGCATTAAATTTCCCAGGCAATGATGCATTAAGTTCACATTTCGGTATTATTTTAATTATTTTAGGTTTAATGAGTATTGTCGGATTAGTTTTATTCGTCATCTTAAATCGTTGGACACAATCTGAAAAATAAATAGATATAAATTCGCGAGATATATTCGTATTTATAGTAAAATTAAATAAAGAGATTATATAACACGAGGAGTAGTAAGTATGAAATTTGAGAAATATATAGATCACACTTTATTGAAGCCTGAGTCAACACGTACGCAAATCGATCAAATCATCGATGAAGCGAAAGCATACAATTTTAAATCTGTATGTGTGAATCCAACGCATGTTAAATATGTAGCAGAGCGACTAGCTGATTCAGAGGTGCTAGTTTGTACGGTAATAGGATTCCCATTAGGTGCGTCGACAACTGCAACGAAAACATTTGAAACAGAAGATGCAATTCAAAATGGTGCAGATGAAATTGACATGGTCATCAACATCGGCGCATTAAAAGATGGGCGTTTTGATGATGTACAACAAGACATTGAAGCAGTGGTTAAAGCTGCGAAAGGTCACACAGTAAAAGTGATTATTGAGACGGTATTGTTGGACCATGACGAAATTGTAAAAGCGAGTGAATTAACAAAAGCGGCTGGTGCGGACTTCGTTAAAACTTCAACAGGTTTTGCAGGTGGCGGTGCGACTGCAGAAGACGTTAAATTAATGAAAGATACAGTAGGTGCTGATGTAGAAGTAAAAGCATCAGGTGGCGTACGTAATTTAGAAGATTTCAATAAAATGGTTGAAGCAGGTGCGACACGTATTGGTGCGAGCGCAGGTGTTCAAATTATGCAAGGTTTAGAAGCAGATTCAGATTACTAATATATATAAAATTTGGGAGTGATAGCTATGACAAGACCATTTAATCGTGTACATTTAATCGTAATGGATTCAGTAGGTATTGGTGAAGCGCCAGACGCAGCTGATTTTAAAGATGAAGGTTCACATACTTTAAGACATACCTTAGAAGGCTTCGATCAAACTTTACCAAACCTTGAAAAGTTAGGTCTAGGGAACATCGATAAATTACCAGTAGTAAATGCAGTTGAACAACCAGAAGCATACTATACTAAATTGAGTGAAGCTTCAGTTGGTAAAGATACAATGACTGGTCACTGGGAAATTATGGGATTAAATATTATGCAGCCTTTTAAAGTATACCCTAATGGATTCCCTGAAGAGTTAATTCAACAAATTGAAGAAATGACAGGTCGTAAAGTTGTTGCTAACAAACCGGCATCGGGTACGCAAATTATCGATGAGTGGGGCGAGCACCAAATGAAAACTGGTGACTTAATTGTTTATACAAGTGCAGACCCAGTATTGCAAATTGCTGCACATGAAGACATTATCCCATTAGAAGAGTTATATGATATTTGTGAAAAGGTTCGTGAGTTGACAAAAGACCCTAAATATTTAATTGGTCGTATTATCGCACGTCCATATGTTGGTGAACCAGGAAACTTTACACGTACATCTAATCGACATGACTATGCGTTAAAACCTTTTGGTAAAACTGTCTTAGATCATTTGAAAGACGGTGGTTATGATGTTATTGCCATCGGTAAAATTAATGACATTTATGATGGTGAAGGTGTAACAGAAGCGGTTCGTACGAAGAGTAACATGGACGGTATGGATCAATTGATGAAAATTGTTAAGAAAGATTTCACAGGTATTAGCTTCTTAAACTTAGTAGACTTTGATGCATTATACGGTCATCGTCGTGATAAACCAGGTTATGCACAAGGAATTAAAGATTTCGATGATCGCTTGCCAGAACTGTTTAGCAACTTAAAAGAAGACGATTTAGTAATTATTACAGCAGACCATGGTAATGACCCGACAGCGCCAGGTACGGACCATACGAGAGAATATATCCCAGTAATTATGTACAGTCCGAAATTTAAAGGTGGTCATGCACTAGAAAGTGATACTACATTCAGTTCTATCGGTGCAACTATAGCAGATAATTTCAACGTAACATTACCAGAGTTCGGTAAAAGTTATTTAAAGGAATTGAAATAGAATAAATTTAGATATTATAAAAACAGCAGTGAAGTTAACTATAACAATAGTTTTCTTCACTGCTGTTTTTATTATAATAGAGAAACGTAAGACGGTAGGACCTCTTATTTAGGAGTATCCTGATTTAATGTTAAACAATACGTTTTCGGATTGAACCGGAAATTAAATCGACAATTGCGACCATTAGTACTAAACCGATTAATATAATACCTACACGGTCCCAAGAACGTGTTTGAATGGCAAATATGAGTGGTGTCCCGATACCACCAGCCCCAATTAGCCCCAGTATAGAAGCTGAACGTAAGTTTAGTTCAAAGCGATAAAGTATGAGTGATAGAAAGGCAGGCATAATTTGTGGTATGACTGCAAATACGAGTGTTTTAATCTTATTCGCACCACTGGCCTTTAATGATTCTACAGCACTGAAATCTAGACCTTCAATATCTTCAGCTAAAAGTTTCCCAAGCATACCTACAGAATGGATACCTAAAGCTAATACACCTGAAAATGAACCTGGGCCAACAGCTTTGATAAATATAAGTGCCATTACAATTTCTGGGAAGACACGTATAACACTTAAAATAAATTTGCTAACACCTGAAACCGGGCGTAACTTTACCATATTATTTGCACCTAAAAATGCTAATGGAATACAGATAATTGCGGCGATGAAAGTACCTACAACGGCTATCGCAAAGGTTTCAAGTAAACCACGTAATAAGTCTTCGCCATCTGGTATATAGATATAGCTAATATCTGGATGGAATAATCCGCTGAATATGGATTTTAAGATTTCTAATGATTTACTTTTAAGTTCTAAACTTGGTACACCTGCAAATGCCCAGATGATAATAGCTAAGACGACAATTGCAATAAGCCATCTTTTAATCAATTTTCGTTTGTGTGCTTTTGTGTGAACATTATATTTTGCTATTTCCTGTGTCATGCGAGATGTGCCCTCACTTTTGTACTGATGTAATCAATGACGACGACGATAACTAAAGTAAATAAAATAATCGTTGCTGTTTTTGGATATTGAAATAAACCAAGTGTTTGATCATAAAACAATCCAATACCGCCAGCGCCGACTAATCCAAGCACAGCTGAAGCACGTATATTTACTTCAAATGCATATAATACGTATGACATAAATGACGATATGGCTTGTGGTACAACACCGAAAACAATCCATTTTATTTTATTAGCGCCAACAGCCGTCATTGCTTCCATTGGACCTGGAT
Source organism: Staphylococcus sp. EG-SA-17 (assembly GCF_017151845.1). NCBI lineage: Bacteria > Bacillati > Bacillota > Bacilli > Caryophanales > Staphylococcaceae > Staphylococcus > Staphylococcus sp. EG-SA-17. The sequence continues at coordinate 5,977 of NZ_JACVZO010000017.1, read as the reverse complement.
CTATCGTTTCCAATGATTCATATAATAATTTTCCAATAATACAGATAGTTAAAATAAACAATGCTAATATCCCTGGAATTTGACCGATTCCAAATACAGCCACAAAGATTGCTGCTAATAACAAATCTGGAATAGTACGAACTATATTTAAAATAAAGCGCGAGGGTATTGAAATCCACTTTTGATGAACGATATTGCTAGCACATAATAACGCAATTGGTATTGAAACGATGCTACCTAATACTGTACTTACGATAGCCATTCGAATGGTATCTAACATTGGCGTTGTAATTTGTTGTAAATACTCGAAATCAGGTGGAATCATTTGTTTGAATAGATCACCTATTTGAGGTATTCCTATCATTAAATCTCCAAAATTAAACCCCGTATAAATGAAGCTCCAAATGATAAGCACAATGATTAACATGAAGGTAAAACTCGTTTTTAAAGAAACCTTTTTCTTTAAAAGGGAGTCATACTTTGTAGGTATTTCTAAAGGCATGTTAGTTCACTCCTAGCTTTTCATCTTCTTTAATTGTACGTCCATATATTTCACTAAATACGTCATCTGTTGCTTCAGATGCAGGACCATCATAGACAACTTCACCATCACGTAAACCAATGATGCGTGTGCCATATTCTTTTGCCAAGTCAACAAAATGTAAATTAATTAAAATTGTGATGCCTAATTCTTGGTTGATTTTTCTTAAATCATCCATAACCTGTTTCGTTGTTAATGGGTCTAATGAAGCAACTGGTTCATCTGCAAGAATAATTTCGGATTCTTGGCATAGCGCACGTGCAATAGATATACGTTGTTGTTGGCCACCTGATAATTCATCAGAGCGTTGATTATATTTATCTAAGATATTGACGCGTTCTAGTGCATCCATTGCTTTAATTTTGTCTTCTTTTGGGAATAAACCTAATACCATTTTCCAAGTAGGGTGATAACCTACACGTCCACTTAGTACATTTCGTAATACACTTGACCGTTTAACTAAATTAAAATGTTGGAAAATCATACCTATATTTCGGCGCATTTCTAATAATGCTTTACCATGGGCTTTAGTGATGGATTTGCCTTGGATGAAAATTTCACCTGACGTGATATCATGCAAACGATTTACAGATCTTAATAACGTGGATTTCCCAGCACCAGATAGTCCGACAATAACTGCAAATTCACCTTTTTCAATATTTAAGTTAATATTTTTCAAGCCTACATGACCGTTAGGATAGACTTTACTGACGTTTTTAAATTCGATTTGACTCATGTTTGACACCTTTCTTTAATAAAGAAAAGCCAAGGTAAACTGAAATATCATAGACATTGGGTTTCTGTGTACAAATGGTTTCAAATGTACAGCGACACCTTTCTATATCTGTTTCAGTTTAGCGCCTAGCTTTTCAATATTAATCTAGAATATATCTATTGAACGAAAGCTTTTAATACCAAATTCGCTAATGATTCATTTGTTAAATAATGATTATTTCATATCTTTAACTAATTTTTCGTACTCTCTTACAATGTCGAAATTTGAATCTTTCGTTTCTGTGTATCCTTCATGTGAATAAACTTCGCTAATAATTTTGTGACCTTCTTTTGATTTAGCAATGTCTATAAAAGCTTTTTTCAATTTTTCTTGAAAATCTTTATCCATATCTGGTCTTACAGAAATTGTGTCATTCGGAATAGCTTGTGTTAATTTTAAAATTCGTGTGTCTTTAAATACATTTGGTTGGTCTTTTTTCACAGTATTACGTGCATCATTAAATACAGCCGCAGCATCTACATCTCCATTTAATAATGAGATAACTGCTTGGTCATGACCTTTAACATTCACAATTTTCATATCTTTAGTTGCATTAATACCTGCTTCGTTTTTTAACATCGCAAGTGGGAATGTATATCCAGCAGTTGATGTTACATCTTGTAAGGCAATTTTCTTACCTTTTAAATCTTTCAAGCTTTTAATTTTTGAGTCTTTTTTAACAAGAATTTCTGATTTATAACTATCTACAAGTTCTTTACTTGCTGAACCATCTTCTTTTACACCAAAACGTTGTGCTTGTAATAATAAATCAGCTGCTTTTTGATCATGTGCTAATGTGTATGCCGTTGGTGGTAAGAAACCAACATCAACTTTTTTAGACTTCATAGCTTCAACAATTGTATTGTAGTTAGTTGATACAGACACTTTAACTGGAATTCCTAATTCTTTAGATAGTAATTTTTCTAATGGTTTTGCTTTAGCCTCTAATGTTCCAGCATTTTGCGAAGGTACAAATTGTACTGTTAATTCTTTAGGTTTGTATCCTCCTGATTTAGAATCCGAATCATTACTAGCGTTCTTTTGATTATCTAAAGAACTTGAGTTTCCACATGCTGCTGCAAAAACAATGACTGCTAACATTAATACAAATAAACACTTAAAATTTTTCATTTGATAACTGTCCCCTTCACATTCTTAATCGTGTAATATGTATGCAATGAAATTACACTTATAGCGTACCACATTTAAATGCGAAAAAGTATTTTATAAAAATGAATTTTAATAACTTTCTTTAAGAGTGTGATAAGATTTTGTAAACTTTTCGTTAAATTGCTCATATGCAATGAATTTTTATCTTATAATTCAAGAACAAATTTATTTTAAAAGGAGCCTCAAAAAATGAAAAAAATATATAAGTCATTAACTGTCTCTGCAATTGTTGCAACGATATCATTAAGTGTGCTACCGCAATCTTTAGCTATAACGCATGAATCGCAACATACAAAGCAACAGCGAACGGTATTATTCGATCGTTCTCATGGTCAAACAGCTGGTGCTGCAGATTGGGTTAGTGATGGTGCATTTTCAGATTATGCGGATTCAATACAAAAACAAGGTTATGACGTTAAAGCTATTGATGGTCATTCGAACATAACAGAAGCAAGTTTGAAAAGTTCCAAAATATTTGTAATTCCTGAGGCTAACATTCCTTTCAAAGAATCAGAACAGGCAGCAATTGTTAACTATGTGAAACATGGTGGCAATGTTGTCTTTATTTCAGATCATTACAATGCTGACCGAAATTTAAATCGTATTGATTCATCAGAGGCAATGAATGGTTATCGACGTGGAGCGTATGAAGATATGTCGAAAGGTATGAATGCAGAAGAAAAAAGTTCTACTGCAATGCAAGGTGTGAAAAGTTCAGATTGGTTATCTACAAACTTTGGCGTACGTTTTCGATATAATGCACTAGGTGATTTAAATACGAGCAATATTGTTTCTTCAAAAGAAAGTTTCGGTATTACTGAAGGTGTGAAATCTGTATCTATGCATGCCGGATCGACATTAGCAATTACTAATCCAGAGAAAGCAAAAGGTATTGTGTATACACCAGAACAATTGCCAGCGAAAAGTAAATGGTCACATGCTGTAGATCAAGGTATTTATAATGGGGGCGGTAAAGCAGAAGGTCCCTATGTAGCAATTTCTAAAGTTGGAAAAGGTAAAGCAGCATTTATCGGTGATTCATCACTTGTGGAAGATAGTTCGCCCAAATATGTAAGAGAAGATAATGGAGAAAAGAAGAAAACATATGATGGTTTTAAAGAACAAGACAACGGTAAGCTGTTAAATAATATAACGGTTTGGATGTCTAAAGATAATGATGGGAAATCACTTAAGGCGAGTGGCCTAACATTAGATACAAAGACTAAGTTGCTTGATTTTGAACGACCAGAGCGTTCAACTGAGCCTGAAAAAGAGCCATGGTCACAACCGCCGAGTGGTTATAAATGGTATGATCCAACAACATTTAAAGTAGGTAGTTATGGCAGCGAAAAAGGCGCAGATCCTCAGCCAAACACACCAGATGATCATACGCCACCAAATCAGAACGAAAAAGTATCATTTGATATCCCGCAAAATGTTTCTGTAAATGAGCCATTTGAAGTGACAATACATTTAAAAGGATTTGAAGCAAATCAAACACTTGAAAATCTTAGAGTTGGTATTTACAAAGAAGGCGGACGTCAAATCGGACAATTTTCAAGTAAAGATAACGATTATAACCCGCCAGGTTACAGTACTTTGCCAACAGTTAAAGCAGATGAAAACGGAAATGCCACAATTAAGGTCAATGCCAAAGTACTCGAAAGTATGGAAGGTTCAAAGATTCGTTTAAAACTCGGTGACAAAACCTTGATTACAACAGACTTCAAATAAATATATAATAGAAATAAGAAAGATGTTTGTGATTGAAGGAGTGAGTGAGGATGTCAAACATAGCATTTTATGTCGTGAGTGACGTACACGGTTATATTTTCCCAACAGATTTTACGAGTAGAAATCAATATCAACCTATGGGATTGTTACTAGCGAATCATGTTATAGAACAAGACAGAAGGCAGTATGACCAAAGTTTTAAAATAGATAATGGTGATTTTTTGCAAGGGTCACCATTTTGTAATTACTTAATCGCGCATAGCGGCAGTAGCCAGCCTTTAGTTGATTTTTATAATCGAATGGCATTCGACTTTGGTACGCTTGGTAATCATGAATTTAATTATGGATTACCATACTTAAAAGACACTTTACGCAGACTCAATTATCCAGTTTTGTGCGCTAATATTTATGAAAATGATAGTACATTGACTGATAACGGTGTGCAGTATTTTCAGGTTGGAGATCAAACGGTTGGTGTGATAGGTTTAACGACACAATTTATTCCCCATTGGGAACAACCAGAGCATATTCAGTCACTTACGTTTCATAGTGCTTTTGAAACACTTCAACAACACTTGCCTGAAATGAAGCGACATGCAGATATCATTGTGGTTTGTTACCATGGTGGATTTGAAAAGGATTTAGAAAGTGGTACGCCGACCGAAGTGTTAACGGGTGAAAATGAAGGATATGCCATGTTAGAAGCGTTTTCTAAAGATATAGATATCTTTATTACGGGTCACCAACATCGACAAATTGCTGAAAGGTTTAAGCAAACGGCTGTGATTCAACCTGGTACGAGAGGAACAACTGTAGGCAAAGTAGTCTTGAGTACTGATGAATATGAAAATCTATCCGTTGAATCATGTGAATTACTTCCTGTTATAGATGATTCCACATTTACTATTGATGAAGATGACCAACATTTACGAAAGCAGTTAGAGGACTGGTTAGATTACGAAATTACTACATTGCCATATGATATGACGATTAATCATGCATTTGAGGCACGTGTGGCACCGCATCCTTTTACAAATTTTATGAATTATGCTTTATTAGAAAAAAGTGACGCAGATGTTGCCTGTACAGCTTTGTTTGATTCTGCTAGTGGTTTCAAGCAAGTCGTGACGATGCGAGATGTGATTAACAATTACCCATTTCCAAATACATTTAAAGTTTTAGCTGTAAGTGGTGCCAAACTTAAAGAAGCCATTGAACGATCAGCAGAATATTTTGACGTGAAAAATGATAAAGTAAGTGTGAGCGCAGACTTCCTTGAACCCAAACCACAACACTTTAATTATGATATATATGGTGGCGTAAGTTATACCATTAATGTTGGCAGACCAAAGGGACAACGTGTGAGTAATATGATGATTCAAGGTCACGCAGTTGATTTAAAGCAGACATATACAATTTGTGTAAATAATTATCGTGCAGTTGGCGGTGGTCAGTATGATATGTATATCGACGCGCCAGTTGTAAAAGATATTCAAGTTGAAGGCGCACAATTACTTATTGATTTTTTATCAAATAATAATTTGATGCGCATCCCGCAAGTTGTTGATTTTAAAGTTGAAAAGTGACGGATATATGTAAAACTTACTTGATTTTAATCGGGTAAGTTTTTGTTGTAAAAAGAAAACCATACGCTATGCGTATGGTTCAGAAAAGGTTCTACCATTGTCACAAAAAATGCATCTCTACGTGCTAGAATAAATATTGGTCAGCCAACCAAAATAATCAACACGAGGAGA
>NZ_JACVZO010000177.1:0-245 GCF_017151845.1 Staphylococcus sp. EG-SA-17 | reverse complement strand
ATTACATGGTGCATGTGGTACATGCCCAAGTTCTACAATCACTCTTAAAGCTGGTATTGAGCGTGCATTACACGAAGAAGTGCCTGGTGTAATAGAAGTAGAACAAGTATTCTAATATAAAGATATTTATGACTGGCTACAGCCGCTATTAAAAAGAAAATACCCAAATATATCATTTAAATATACGTATATAGATATTACAAAAGATAATGACAACTTAACAGATCATGATTTACAATTTATTG
>NZ_JACVZO010000176.1:0-245 GCF_017151845.1 Staphylococcus sp. EG-SA-17 | reverse complement strand
AACGAGCTCTGCAATTTTTTCAATCATACGAGCCTTATTCACTTGGAAAGGAATTTCAGTGACAACAATACGTTGACGTCCGCCTCCACGTTCTTCAATAACTGCACGAGAACGCATTTGAATTGAATCCAACACCAAAATGGTCTATTGCACGATACAAAGGTCTTGGAGAAATGAATGCAGATCAATTATGGGAAACAACAATGAACCCTGAGCACCGCGCTCTTTTACAAGTAAAACTTGAA
>NZ_JACVZO010000175.1:0-245 GCF_017151845.1 Staphylococcus sp. EG-SA-17 | reverse complement strand
GTCGAACCAAGCTGTCTTGCTTCTTCCGGTGTCGTAATACGGTGTTGGTCATCTTGAGATGCACCTTTAGGTCTAATACCTGGTGTTACTTTTAAAAATGATGTACCTAACTTTTCAGTCAACATACAAAAATTATTGCAGTAACACAGCTTACGTCAACAACAGAAGATATGTTACGACACGAACAAAATATACAAACATCGATTGAAGAGGCCGTTTTAAATTATGCCAAGTTAGCAAATGCA
>NZ_JACVZO010000174.1:0-246 GCF_017151845.1 Staphylococcus sp. EG-SA-17 | reverse complement strand
AAACGGTAGTTGTTATAGTATACTTAAATGCATAAACCATATAAAAGCGGATATAACTATGACATTCGGTTCAATTGTAGCTATACTCTGTGCCCTATTTGTGATTTTCTTCATTCCATATATGGAGGAAAATGTCGTTATGTGTGGAATTGTTGGTTACATTGGCTATGATAATGCCAAAGAATTATTATTAAAAGGTTTAGAAAAATTAGAATACAGAGGTTATGACTCTGCAGGTATCGCAGT
>NZ_JACVZO010000173.1:0-246 GCF_017151845.1 Staphylococcus sp. EG-SA-17 | reverse complement strand
CCCTCACCCCAACTCGCATTGCCTGTAGAATTTCTTTTCGAAATTCTCTGTGTTGGGGCCCCTGACTAGAATTGAAAAAAGCTTGTTACAAGCGCATTTTCGTTCAGTCAACTACTGCCAATATAACATTGTGGAGCCTATGACATTGATTTATGTCTCGGTCTCAAATGTTCTTGTAAAAAACTAAGTATAGTTGGATTTTAAGTTAAAAAAATTGTTTTTGCAAAAATAAAATAATCCATCAAC
>NZ_JACVZO010000172.1:0-246 GCF_017151845.1 Staphylococcus sp. EG-SA-17 | reverse complement strand
GGTGAAGTTATTATAGATGGGGACCATATAGGTCAATTGTCCAAAAATGGATTAAGAGCAAAAAGACAAAAAGTAAGTATGATCTTCCAACATTTTAATTTATTATGGTCAAGGACTGTGTTAAAAAGATACCGGTCGTTTCTAAAATATCAGCAGGCTTACCTATCTATTGCGAAGAAAATTTAGTTGATTACATATACTTTTCTAGAGATAAATTGAACGATGAAAAAGAAGAATTTGGTCTAA
>NZ_JACVZO010000171.1:0-246 GCF_017151845.1 Staphylococcus sp. EG-SA-17 | reverse complement strand
ATAGCTGTAATAATAATACTAGTAATTATTAGTAGGGCACTGAATATGTCTAATACAAAGACAATACTGTATGGTGCTTTCCATGAACCTAGCTCTACGCGTATTGGTCCATGTTTAACAACATTTGTCACTATATTCTCAGTACCTTTCAACATTAATTTTAAAGACGTTAGTCCGATTAGAATTTTCGAAGTTTGTATCGTAATTTTATTATTAAGTGCTGCCTTTTTAATTCTTTTCGCTAAA
>NZ_JACVZO010000170.1:0-246 GCF_017151845.1 Staphylococcus sp. EG-SA-17 | reverse complement strand
AACCAACCGGCATGATTGACTTGATTAATATCGACCATCCCAAGTAAGCCAGCGCCTATCGTTCCTAAAACGAGTCCAATTAATATGGCAATACTCTTAATAAATCCAGTTGTGCATCTTTGTAAAATTCTTCCCACCAGTAGTAACGGGTAGTGTTGTTACTATCATTGGTATCAATTTAATGCCAGTAGCAATGAATTACTTAGCTGGAGGTCAAGGTGCAAAGGACTATGGAGATGTTAAGAA
>NZ_JACVZO010000169.1:0-246 GCF_017151845.1 Staphylococcus sp. EG-SA-17 | reverse complement strand
CAGTCAACTGTATACCTTTTGACTTTAACTTAAGTTATTAAAGACTCTTATGCAGTTGCGCAGTCAACTGTACACCATTGACTTTAACTTAAGTTATTAGAGCCTCTTATGCAGTTGCGCAGTCAACTGTATACCTTTTGACTTTAACTTAAGTTATTAGAGCCTCTTATGCAGTTGCGCAGTCAACTGTATACCTTTTGCCTTTAACTTAAGTTATTAGTGCCTCTTATGCAGTTGCTCAGTCAA
>NZ_JACVZO010000168.1:0-246 GCF_017151845.1 Staphylococcus sp. EG-SA-17 | reverse complement strand
AGAATCCAGACACAGGAAAAGTGATCGAAGAGCCAGTGGATGATGTGATTAAACACGGACCAAAAACGGGTACACCAGAAACAAAAACAGTAGAGATACCGTTTGAAACAAAACGTGAGTTTAATCCGAAGTTACAACCTGGTGAAGAGCGAGTGAAACAAGAAGGACAACCAGGAAGTAAGACAATCACAACACCAATCACAGTGAACCCATTAACGGGTGAAAAAGTTGGCGAGGGTCAACCAA
>NZ_JACVZO010000016.1:0-56605 GCF_017151845.1 Staphylococcus sp. EG-SA-17 | reverse complement strand
CTGTTTGTGTTAAGCCAGCAGGCTTTTCAAAAATAACTTTGTATTTACCGCTATCTAAATTATCGAAACGATATTTACCATTTTCATCTGTTGTAGTTGTTCCAATTACTTCGCCTTTTTCATTTAATAAAGTAACTTTAACATCTTTGATACCTTTTTCAGTTGAATCTTGTTTGCCGTCTTTATTACTGTCGTACCAAACATAATCACCTAAACTATATTTTGGTGTTTTATAGAAACCACTGTCTAATGTCATGTTATCTGCATCTTTAATGACACCTGTTGTTGTTAAACCATTAGAATCTTTTTCAGTATCATTTCCAGAAGTTACTGAAGTTGGTGTATAACCTGATGGTGTCTCGAATTCAACTTTATAAGTTCCATTGTTTAAATCAGTGAATTGATATTTACCATTTTCATCTGTTGTAACTGTTTTTAAAACTTTGTCGTTTTCATCTTTTAACGTAACTGTTACACCTGAAATACCCTTTTCATCTTTATCTTGAACACCGTTTTTATTTGTATCTTCCCATACATAGTCACCTAAGTTGTAAGTCGGTTTGTAGAAACCAGAGTCAATAGTATCGTTATCTTTATCTTTAATGACACCTGTTGTTGATGTACCATTTGAATCTATACCTTCATCAGTTCCCGAACCTACTTGTGTTGGTGTGTAACCTGATGGTGTTTCGAATTCAACTTTATAAGTTCCATTTTCTAATCCAGTAAATTGATATTTACCATCTTTATCTGTTTTAGTTGTTTGTAAAACTTCACCGTTTTCATTTTTCAATGTAACTGTTACGCCTGAAATACCTTTTTCAGTTGAATCCTGCTTACCATCTTTATTTGTATCTTCCCATACATAATTACCTAAATTATATTTTGGTGTTTTGTAAAATCCACTATCTAATGTCATGTTATCAGCACCATTAATAACACCTGTTGTTGTTAAACCATTAGAGTCTTTTTCAATGTCGCTACCAGATGTTACTGTAGTCGGTGTATAGCCTTCTGGTGTAGTAAATTCAACTTTATAATTACCATTACCTAAATCAGTAAATTTATATTTGCCATCAGCGTCTGTTGTAACTGTTTTTAACACGTTACCGTTTTCATCTTTTAATGTTACCGTTACGCCAGATATACCTTTTTCATCTTGATCTTGAATACCATTTTTATTTGTATCTTCCCATACATAGTCACCTAAGTTGTATTTAGGTTTGTAAATACCTAAGTCTGCAGATAAGTTATCTTTGCCATTAACTGTAATAACTGAAGATAAGCCGTTTGAATCTAATTCTTCGTTATTACCTTGTTTTGAAGGGGTTACTTCATAACCTTTTGGTAAGTTTGAAAATTCTACACGGTAATCTCCATTAGGTAAGTTTGGAATCAAGTACCCTCCTTTTTCATCAGTAATCGTTCTTCCAACTTCTTTATTAGTTTTATTGTCATATGCAACCACTGTTACACCTTTTACTCCAACTTCCCCTAATTCTTGAATACCATTTTTATTTGTATCTTCCCAAACGTAGTTACCAATTTTATAGACTTCTTGACCAGCACCACCACTTTGGTTATTAGTAAATCCTAAAGCATTGCCAGTAGAAACGGATCTGTTTCCATCAGAAGTCAAAGTTGCCATTTGAACAAGTGTTGGACTTTCACTAGTTGTAAATTCAAATTTTGTATCCACCATAACTACATAAGAATTGTTAATGCTACCAAAATCAACATTTACACTGTCATTAGTTCCGTATGTAATCTTATCTTTAAATTGTTCAGTCACATCTATAAGTTGATTTGTATTAACATCATAACCTTTGTTTAAAACATAGTCTTTTGGTGCTTGATAAATTTTAATTTTAGTTACATTTTTATTTATTTGACCTACATTGTCAGGATAATCCTTATGATAAGCTTCAACTTTTAATTTAGCATTTGTTAAAGTTTTTTCCGATGGATTTACATAAACAGTCTGTATATAGTAACCCGGGTCTTCTGCATTACCTGCATGTGAAACAGTTTCAGTAAATGCTGAACCTATAGAATTATTATCTCTAGAAACATAATCTGGATATTGAATGTTAGCAGTTGTTTTTGTTGTAGTATTACCTATCGTAACATTAAACTCAACATCGTTTTTACTAACAGGAATTGTATCAGCATCCATATAAATTGAATAATTAATTCCCATTTGTACAGAATTAAATCTATCTACATAATCTGTAAATGTATATGTAATTAAATTATTTGCAGTATCATGTTTTGCAGTCGCAATTGTTTCACCATTATTTGGATCTTTAATATCTCCAATATTTTTAATATCTTCCGGATTCAATCCATATACTTGTACTGTATCTGAGTATTTTATTGTGAAATAATCACCTGATTTAACTTTGTCATCAACTTTAATTTGTGATTTTAATGCTAGATAATCTTGTGCTGGTACGATTTTATTGTTTTTATCTGCATCAACGACAGTTAATGTTGTATTTGATGTGATTAAATCATTAACATTTTTAGCCTCTGTTGATGATGGCTGTACTGCTGCTATACGCATTCTTGTATTCAAACGTTTAGGTGCTGTACTTTTTGGCAAAATGATATCTGCATTATTTTCATTATTTGAATTACTATTGTTATCAACAAGAGTTTCATCATTACTCTTGATAGCATCACTTTTAACATTTAATGTAGTTGATTCAGTTTTGGCATCTACCTTTTTGTTTTCCTCATTAGTTGGTTGAACATTTACCACTGATTTATTCTCTTGCAAATCAGGTTGTAACGCTTCTTGATTACTTATAGTTTGTTTAGTGTTTAAATCTTCATTCGTAGATTTTGGTGAAGCTTGCTCATCTGATTTGGCAGTTGAAACTTCAACTTTATTTCCAGTGGTAGATTGTACACTTTCTTTTTCTATTAATTTATTCCCATTTGAAGTCGTTTCATTACCTTGAGATGATACCATTTCTTTTTGATTATCATTTTTAGTATTGTCTTCTTGATTTAGTTGCTGCATATCAACTTTATCACTCGATTGATTATCACTTGCTGAAGTTGTCGCTTCGTTCAATTCTTTATTAGTACTTTCTGCAGCCTTTGCTTCTTGGTTCCCCAGACCAAAAATTAATGTTGTACCTACTAAAATTGATGCTGTTCCCACTGTGTACTTTCTAATCGAAAATTTATTTAATCGATTGGATACCATGCCTTTTCTTGTTATTGCCGTTTTATTTTCTCTGTTTAGCATTAGATTACTCCTAATTCATCAAATTTTTAAATAATACAATTGTTTTAAATACAAAAATGTATATCAATATAGTATTACATTTTTAGATAAAGCACAATACTTTAATTATTTTTCTTTATCGTAAAACGTTATTTAACATTCGTGTTTAAATAAAAATTTTTATGCGTTTTGTAATCTTTATTTAATTATCATAAAAAATAGTATTATTTGCCCTTAAAATTAATATCTTAGCTTTTCTAATTCATAGACAATTACATTTCTGTAACAAATTAAATTGTATCTATTCCTTAAAGATTTTTTGTTTTATATCTGGGAATTTCTAAACAGAAAAAACCAGGCCACATGGACCTGGTTAAGTTAATCATATTATTTATTTTGTTTTTTACGACGACCGAATAACAATAATGATCCTAATGCCGCGAATAATCCACCGAATAATGTGCCATTATTTGAATTATTATTTTCACTACCTGTTTCTGGTAATGCTTTAGCTGTTTTATGCTGATCTTTAACCGTACTCATTGGTTTAGCCGGAGTATGTTTACCTGCATCTGAATCTGAATCGTTGTCTGAGTCCGAATCGCTATCTGAATCTGAGTCGCTGTCTGAATCTGAGTCGCTGTCTGAATCTGAGTCGCTGTCTGAATCTGAATCGCTATCCGAGTCTGAGTCGCTATCTGAGTCTGAGTCGCTATCTGAATCTGAATCTCTGTCTGAATCTGAATCTCTGTCTGAGTCTGAGTCGCTATCTGAATCTGAGTCGCTGTCTGAATCTGAATCGCTATCTGAATCTGAGTCGCTATCTGAATCTGAATCGCTATCTGAATCTGAGTCGCTATCTGAATCTGAGTCGCTGTCTGAATCTGAGTCGCTATCTGAGTATGAGTCGCTATCTGAGTATGAATCGCTGTCCGAATCTGAGTCGCTATCTGAGTCTGAGTCGCTATCTGAGTCTGAATCGCTGTCTGAATCTGAGTCGCTATCTGAGTCTGAATCGCTGTCCGAATCTGAGTCGCTATCTGAGTCTGAGTCGCTGTCCGAATCTGAGTCGCTATCTGAGTCGCTATCTGATGTTTCTTCTTCGTAGTAACCATTATCAAGTGTGAAATCATCATGATCCGTAATTGTTACATCAACTTCGCCACCATCGGCATCTTTATCATCTTCAGTTGTATTTGTACCTGTTTGAGTTAAGCCAGCAGGTTTTTCAAAGATAACTTTGTATTTACCACTATCTAAATTATCAAAGCGGTATTTACCATTTTCATCTGTTTCAGTTGTACCAATTACTTCGCCTTTTTCGTTTTGCAAAGTAACTTTAACACCTTTAATTCCTTTTTCAGTCGAATCTTGTTTACCATCTTTATTACTGTCGTACCAAACATAATCACCTAAACTATATTTTGGCGTTTTGTAGAATCCACTATCTAATGTCATGTTGTCAGCGTCTTTAATGACACCTGTTGTAGTTAGTCCATCAGAATCTACAGCATCATCTGTACCTGCATTTGCAGTTGTCGGTGTATAACCGGCTGGTGTTGAAAACTCTACACTATAAGTTCCATTGCTTAAACCAGTGAACTGATATTTACCATTTTCATCTGTTGTCGTACGATCTAATTCTTTACCGTTACTATCTTTAAGAATGACATAAACACCTTTAATCCCTTTTTCATTGGCATCTTGTTTACCATCTTTATTTGTATCTTCCCATACATAGTCACCTAGATTATATTTCTTTTGGTCGCCATTAGCAGTTGATGAGCCATTCACATTTGAATAACTGTTTGACCAACTACTTTTTCCATTTTGTGTTTCTAAAGTATAATCAATTTTCCCATTATCTGTTGAACTATTATCTGGATAAGCAACTTGTTGAATGATGTATTGTTTATCACTACTAGATTGACCATTCAATAAATCTACTGTCGCCGTCTTATTATCATTACTGTATGTAATTTTAAATTTATCAGTGACATCTGTAAGTTTTGAAGTATCTGGGGTGAAACTATCCACAAACTGATTTTGGTTAGTTACTTCATAAATTTTAAAGTTTTTAGCATCTGGATTAAATTTATAACCAGTTAAATTTGTTACTAATGTTTCTTTTGTATATTTATTTTTAGGTTGGTTTACATAAACAGTCATATTACGTGATAAATCTTCATTGTTAATATAGTTTGTACTTGAAATGAGTTGTTGTCCTTTTTTATTACCATAATCGACAATGACGTCTTTACTATATTTATCGTTTCCTAATGTAACTTCCATTTTATAAGCAGTTTTATCAGTTGTTGCATTTTCACGTTTGGCGAATGAAACTTGTTCAAAGCTACCGCTAACATTTGTATATTGATCTACATAATTCGTAAAAGTATACGTTGTTGTATTTGTTTTACTATCGTAAATACCTTTTGCAATAATATTACCTTGGGCATTATATAAATTTTGATTTTGTGCAGGTAATCTTACAGAACCTGGACGGAAATATTGACCATATTTAAAAGTAAATGTATCGCCCTCTTTAACAGAATCATCGATTGTGTAATTCGCTTTTAATTTTAAAACATCACTTGAAGTTGCCCAAAATTCAGTTTTGCCAGTATCTTTATTTAAGTGTCCTTTATCAATAGCAATATCAATATTTGAAAAATGAACTTTATCATTAACATTTGTACCTTGTTGTGGTGCTGCTACTGTGTTCACAGCCATACGGTTTAATGTTCTTGGTTTAATAGTCGTTGTTTTAGGAGTAGCTGAAACATCTTTAGCCTGTGTTAAATTACTTTTATCAGTTTCATTACTATATGTAGTTGATGATTTATCATTTGTTGTTACATTGCTAGTTTGTGTAGTAGATTGATTAGCTGTAGCGTTTTGTGGTGATTGCATGTTACTACTAGTTTCTTTAACTGTTGCACTATCACTCATTGTCACTTTAGGCTGATCTGCAGTTGCAGTTTGCGTATTGTCTTTTAGTTGACGACTATCAACTTTTTCAGTTGTTTTATTCTCACTTGTGCCTGTCGTTTCATTTTTTGATTGATTTAATTCTCCATTCGTATGTTCTGCCGCTTTAGCTTCATGACCACTTAACCCAAAAATCAATGTTGTCCCTACTAAAATTGAAGCAGTACCTACAGAATACTTTCTTATCGAAAATTTGTTTAATCGATTTGGTATCATGCCTTTTCTATTTGTTGCTGTCTTTTTATTATTCATTTAATAATACTCCTTTAAAATATCAAAATTTGATAAATATAATATTTTGCATATATAAATTTCTGCATTACTATCGTAATATAAATTTCAATAAAGTGCAATACTTTAATTATTTTTCTTTATTTTACAATGTTATTTGCTACAAATATTAATATGAATTCCAGTTTAAGAATTGCAATTTTTAATACTTTTTTTCTTTAATTGCTTTAAATTATTTATCTATATTTTTAAAACTCACTTTTAATCTAAGCTTGTTTTCAATTCGCTATTACATCTTATTTTAATTAATAACATTGCTCACAACAGTAATCTCAAAGGCTTACTATTGGTGCATTAGAACAAAAAATAGGCATGTGACTTAAAAGCATTCTCAATGAAATACCTTAAGCTACATACCTATTTTTAATGTATATTTACATATTTTTTAATATTATTTTAAATGTTCATATGGACTATTATTCACAAAAGATACAATTTGATCGACAAATAATCTTGCTCGTAATTGGAATTCACTATCATTTAAGTAATATGAACCATCTTCATTTTTAGCAAAATCAGAATCATGTGTTGCTATTTGAGTTGGTACAGCAATGCCTAGTAAACTTCTGACGATTACTCTTAAATGTGACAATGGCTCTGAACTAACAATACCACCACTATTTCCTATTAAGCCTACAGGTTTCATTTTAAAATAATCCATATTTAGATGATCTAATGCATTTTTCAATATTCCAGAATATGAACCATGATAGTTTGGCGTTCCTAATATTAAAAAGTCCGCCGCCATTGCTTTCTCTTTTAAATCTTTCATATTTTGTTTGATTTCATCAATAGACGGTGTTGTTCCTGAAAAATCTAATTGATTTAACGGTTTTTCTGCTAAATCGAATATTTCCGCTTCAATATCATGTGTTTTAAAATGCTCAGTTAAGTATCTTGCTAGTGCACTTGTATGTGCATTCACTTGTGCACTGCCAATAATAATTAATCCTTTCATATTTGACCCCTCTTTTTTTATTAAACTTGTTGTTCACGTAATAATTTCATAATAGCTTTTCCAACACCACTATTTTCATTCGTATCTGTGACATATTTCGCTATTTTTTTAACTTCTTCTGCACCATTTTCCATCGCAACTGGATAGCCAACTTTCTCTAACATTGATAAGTCATTTAAATTGTCACCTATTGCCATGACATCTTTCATTTCAATCCCTAATCTTTCGGCAATTGTTTCTAGCGCAATACCTTTTTGTGCATCTGAATGCGTTATTTCTATATTTCCTCTCGAAGATGATGATATAGCTAAATTCGGAGATTCAGCTAAAATTTTACTAGCTTTGTCAATTTTTTCTAAATTTCCATCAAATGCTAATATTTTCATAATTAATTCACCAGGTATGTTTTCAATAGCATCATAATTATCAACAACTTTCAACGTACCATTATCTATGCGTCTTTGAATACCATTTTTAATACGCTCAACGTTTGCATGTTGACCTGCACGCTCAGCAATATCTATGTAAATGTCTAAATCTCTTTGTGGATCTTCAGTATAAATCGCACGACTCGTGTATACTTGATAATAAATACCTGCATCTTTTAAAACATTTGTAATTTTGTGTACTAACGATTTATTAAGGTGTGAAGTGCTCATTACATTGAAAGTTTCATCACGTACTTCAGCACCATTCAAACAAATATATGGTACTGTTAAATCTGTGTCAGCAACTGGTGCTTGTGCTTCATAAAATGCTCGACCTGTCGCGATAACAACCGTTATCCCTTGTTCTTGAGCGTATTTAATCGCATCAATATTAGGTTGAGAAATTTCATGTGCTGCATTAAGTAGCGTACCATCCATATCAGTGGCTATTAGTTTTATCATTATGTTACCTCGTTTCGTAAATTTAAAATCTTGTTCTTAAATAAGAATATATACTCAGCGCACATACTTTTCTATTAACATTTATATTGTCATTAATTTATCATATAATGTAATTCTAACAAATTTTAATTAGTATGTACTATCGTCTAATTGGTGGATTTCTTATTGGCTCTTAAGTTTTTAAAAAATGTTGTTAATAATGTGCTACATGCTTCTTTAAGTACACCTTTATCAACAATTGCACGATGATTAAAATTAGATTGTTGCAATAAATTCATTAAACTGCCACTACAACCACCTTTAGGATCATCTGCGCCATAGACGACTCTTGGAATGCGACTCATTACAATTGTTCCTGCGCACATGACACATGGTTCTAAGGTTACATATAATGTGCAACCTTCTAAACGCCAACTACCTAACACTTTGGCTGCACGTTCAATTGCAATATGTTCAGCATGCGCCGTTGGTTGTTGTAGTGTTTCTCTTAAATTATGTGCTCTAGCGATAACTTCATCATCTTTAGTGATGATAGCACCTATAGGTACTTCGCCTAGTTGAGCTGCTTTTTTAGCTTCTTCAATCGCTAATGTCATAAAATATATATCATTTGTCATTTATGTCCAGATACCTCACTTATGGTACAATACTCAATGTCTATTTTAACATTTGGAGATGTGAATATGAACAAACCTTTTATAGCAATTGAAGGTCCTATTGGCGTAGGTAAATCTTCACTTGCACACAAATTAAGTCAAACTTTAGATTTTTATGAAGAAAAAGAAATCATCACAGAAAATCCATTTTTATCAGACTTTTATGAAGATATCTCTAAATGGAGTTTTCAAACTGAAATGTTCTTTTTATGCAATAGATATAAGCAATTTCAAGATGTAACACAACTAAATCAAGGTGTAGTTAGTGATTATCATATACATAAAAATAAGATATTTGCTAAAAATACTTTGAGTTCTGTTGAATTTCAGAAATTCAGTAAAATTTATGATATTTTAACTGAAGATATGATTATGCCGAATATGATTATCTTTTTAGATGCAGACCTTGATGTGTTAAAATCTAGAATTGCTAAACGTAACCGTAGTTTTGAGCATCAAATAGAAGATGAATATCTGTTAAAGTTAAAAAAAGATTATCGTGAGTATTATGAGTCCTTACAAAGTAATGGTTCAAATGTAGTTTTAATCGATACAACTTCTATTGATTTTCTTAAAAATGAACAAGATTACGAAGATATATTACATATTATATTACCTATGATAGGAGATATTACCAATGAATAATTACGGTATTCCACAAAATGCCATTATAACCATTGCAGGTACAGTTGGTGTTGGAAAATCAACACTAACGCAAGCACTTGCAGATAAATTAAACTTTAAAACGTCTTTTGAAAATGTCGAGCATAATCCATATTTAGATAAATTTTACAGCGATTTTGAACGATGGAGTTTCCATTTGCAAATTTACTTCTTAGCTGAACGTTTTAAAGAACAAAAGCGTATGTTTGAATATGGTGGTGGCTTTGTCCAAGATCGATCAATTTATGAAGATGTTGATATTTTTGCAAAAATGCATGAAGAAGAAGGCACAATGAGTAAAGAAGATTTCAAAACATATTCAGACTTATTTAATGCCATGGTCATGACACCTTATTTTCCTAAACCTGATGTAATGATTTATTTAGAATGTAACTATGATGAGGTCATTGATCGTATTATTGAACGTGGTCGCGAAATGGAAATTAATACAGACCCTGAATACTGGAAAAAGCTATTTAAACGCTATGACGATTGGATTAATAGCTTTAATGCATGTCCAGTTGTACGTATCAATATTAATGAATATGATATCCATAAGGACCCCGAATCTTTAAATCCTATGATAGACAAAATTGCTCGAATTATTCAAACATATCGACAAGTAGATACACGATAAAAGACTAAAGACATAGCGTATATGTTTATATTCAATGTATATTCCATAGATATCATCGATTACATTATCAATTCTATCGAATACATTAATTCACATATACACTATGTCTTTCTTTTTAATTTAAAGCTTCTAAAATATCTGCCGCACTATTTAAAATAATATCAGCTTCATGTAATTCTTCTTTTGTTGCAATACCTGTTAATACACCTATTGCCATACCTAAATTTGCATTACTTGCTGTCTTCATATCATTAGCAGTGTCTCCTACTATAGCTACTTTCTGAGGATCTACATTATATTGCTCAAATAAAGGCGATAATACTTTAGGATTTGGCTTCTCATAGGCATCCGCTTCGGTAGAAATGATCAAATCGAACAACGAGATAGCATTGGTATGTGCTAAAAATTGTTCTACACCTTTTTTAGTATCACTCGTAACAATACCAAGTTGATAGCCTTTTGCTTTCAAATCGATAAGTGCTTCTTTAACACCTTCTACCCAATTAATTTCAGGAATACGTTCATCTACCAGCTTTTGACTTGTTGACTTGGACCAGTCGGTTGTATCTTGTCCCGTCACATCATTAAATGCCTGGATAATTTGTTGTAAAGATCCTGAACCCATCACTGATTTTGGATCAATAGATTCTTTAATGACACCGAGTTGTCTTAAAGCAGCTTCTTTATTATGTACTGGGAAAGTCTCAAGCAATGATTGTACAAATCGTACCCCTATTTTTTCCCAACTTCTATCAAATTCAATTAACGTACCATCTTTATCAAATAATATCCATTCCATTGATATCAATACTCCTATTTATTTATTTCGTATTATGCTGATTCTATGATATTCGTTATCCCCTGAAAATGAACTCGTAGTATTGTTCTATTTAAATATTGAATTAAATATAATAATAAGTGAAATCCCCTTCAATACTTAACAATAAACATTGTAAACTTAATTTATTACCATGCTTCGCTTCATTGAAAGGGATTTTAGTCATGATTAACTTTTACATATTGTTTTCATGATTATATTCAATTTTTATTAATATTTTGGTACAACGACTCTCCAACCATTTTTATCTTCTAAAGTACCATTTTGAATACCAGTATAGACGTCGTATAATTTTTGAGTAATTTCACCAGTCTCATTATTATTAATAACGATTTCACGATCTTCGTATCTCAATGTACCCACAGGTGAAATAACTGCTGCAGTACCACTACCAAATACTTCTGTTAACTCACCTTTATCATATGATTCGAATAATTCATCGATTGAAACGCGGCGCTCTTCGACTTCATATCCTAAGTTTTTAGCTAATTCGATAATAGATTTACGTGTAATACCAGGTAAAATACTGCCATTCAACTCTGGTGTAATTACTTTGCCATTTTCAACGAAGAAAATGTTCATGCTACCAACTTCTTCGATATATTTCTGTTCAACACCATCAAGCCATAATACTTGGTCATAACCTAATTTATTTGCATTAGTTTGTGCTAATAAACTTGCCGCATAGTTACCTGCAACTTTTGCAAAGCCTACACCGCCACGAACAGCACGTACATATTCATCTTCTACATAGATTTTAGTTGGTTTTAAAGTCTCACCACCATAATATGCACCTGAAGGAGATAAAATAATTAATAATTTATACTGATGTGATGCACCAACGCCAAGTGCCCCTTCTGTTGCAAAAACAAATGGACGAATATATAATGATTGACCTTCCCCTTCAGGAATCCAATCTCTTTCTATATCAACTAATTGTTTTAACCCCTCTAACAATTCTGCTTCGTCTACTTGAGGCATTTCTAATCGTGCTAACGAGTTATTAAGACGCTTAAAATTTTCTTCAGGACGGAAAAGTGCAACTTCCCCATCTTTTTTATATGCTTTTAATCCTTCGAATACCGATTGACCATAATGAACACCTTGTGCAGCAGGTGAAATTTCAATAGGACCATAAGGTACTATCTTCAAATCATGCCATCCTTTTTCTGCATCATAATCATAACTCAACATATAATCAGTAAAATATTTACCAAAACCTAGTTGAGATGTATTTGGTTTTTGTTTTAATGTTTCTCGTCGTTCAACTTTAACTGCTTGTGACATGGTGATTGCCTCCTAATAATATTGTATAAGAATTTGTTTAACTTAAATTATAACAATCCATATTTTGCTGTTCAACAAATTTTCTAAAAATTCAAAATTAATTAACAGATTTCTAGAAAGACTATATCTTTTAGTATAAACGTATTAATTTCACAGAGACAAGTAATCTGTGTTTTACTAATATACTTTACATACAAAAAACTCTTTACTTTAAAATGAACTAAGCTCGCGAATTCAATAAGTATAATGAATAATATTAGAATTCATGCACTAGTTTATTAAAATAAAGAGTAATTTAAAATATCATTCCGTGTATTAAAGTGAATGGAAATGATTAGTTATTATTTTTAACAGTATCTTTTTGTTCAATAGCTTCTAACATTAATTTAGTCATGCTCGCTAAATCATATTTAGGATCAAATCCCCATTCGCCACGTGAACAGCTTGTATCAATAGAATCCGGCCAACTATTAGCGATACCTTGTCTAATAGGATCAACATCGTAATCTAATGTAAAATTTGGATAGTATTCTTGAATTGCTTCTTTTACCATCTCTGGATCAAAACTCATTGCGCTCAAATTATAACCGTTTCTAGTTTCTAATTTAGCGTCGTCTGCTTCCATAAGTTTAATAATTGCTTCAATTGCATCATCCATATACATCATATCCATATACGTGCCTTTATCTATGAAGCTTGTATAATGACCCTCTCTTACTGCTTTGAAGTATATTTCAACAGCATAGTCTGTAGTACCGCCACCTGGCTCTTTAACATGCGAGATTAAACCTGGGAATCTAACACTTCTTGTATCTACACCAAAACGTTTGAAATAGTATTGACACAATAATTCTCCAGCTACTTTATTTACACCATACATTGTCGTAGGTTGCTGAATCGTTACTTGTGGCGTATTAACTTTAGGAGTTGAGTCTCCAAATGCACCAATTGAACTTGGTGTGAAAAAGTGCAAATTATAAGTTCTTGCAGCTTCTAATGCATTCATTAATCCACCCATATTTAAATCCCAAGCTAGAATTGGATTTTTCTCAGCAGTTGCTGATAATAATGCTGCCATATGCATTAGACTATCCGCTTCAAAGTCCCTAACTAACTCAAACATACGGTCACGATCTGTTACGTCTAAGATTTCAAATGGTCCATTTTGTACAGGTGAGTCTGCTTCAGGTTCCCTAATATCTGTAGCAAGAACATTATCTGTCCCATAAATTTCTCTGCACTTAACAACTAATTCTGTACCAATTTGTCCTAATGCACCAGTAATCATAATTTTTTTCATAGAAATATCTCCTTTGTCTCTTCTATATAGCTATAGTCCATCACAAGCGGACATAATATTCATTTTCATAATAATTATAATATAAAAGCGCTTTCTTGTATATATGACATGTACATGTTGCTGATATTTCTGTAAATGGAAATTCTAGTTGTATTAATTGATTTTAGTAATTTATAGCGTTTATTATTGCTAATTACTGTCAAATTAAATTTTTTATCCCTCAACTCTTAAACTCTGGATATCTTTCATTATATTAGCTTTTTTATAACCATGGATATCATGTAAAGCCTTATAAGCTTTAAATAATGTTTCATACCTTTGTACTTTTTCCGCTTCTGGATTAATTTCGTATAAAATTGGCTCTTTCATAGCATCAACTGCATCATTAATTGAATTATGTGCGCCACCACTGACTGCACCTAATATTGCTGCGCCTATTGCTGGTGCATACTCACTATCCATAACAATTAATTTTTTATTCAGTACATTCGCATAGATATCCATCATAACAGCATTCTTTTTAGGTATACCGCCACATGCAAATACCTTTTCTACTTCCATATGCCAATCTTGATACTGTTGCATAATCATCTTAGTACCAAATGCTGTAGCTTCTAAATATGCTCTATAAATATCCTCATGCTTAGTTTGTAAAGTTAATCCAAAGATACAACCTGTTAAATTGCTATCACTTAATACACTTCGATTTCCATTATGCCAATCAAGAGCAATGAGCCCGCTTTCACCTGGCATTTGATGTTTTATCTTTTCATTCATTAATTCAAATACAGTCATATTTCTATTTGCTGCTTCATCTACATATGACTTTGGTGCTTGCTTAGCGACATACTCAAACAAATCACCTACTGCTGATTGTCCCGCTTCATAAGCAAATAATTCTGGAATAATTGCTCCTTTTACAGAACCTGATATACCTGGCACTTGATGTTGCTTTTCATTTAACATAAGATGGCATGTGCTTGTTCCCATCACCATAGTCATTTCTTTATCTTTTTCAGACCCAATACCTAATAAACTAGCATGGGCATCAATAATAAAAGGACTTACCATAGTCTCTTTTGATAATCCTAATTTCTGTGCCATTTTATCGTCCAGCTTCCCTACTACTTCACCAATATTAACAACCGGTGCAGATACTTTATCTTGAATTACTTTTGATAATTTGGGGTCTATTTTATCAAATAAATCATAATGAAACCCTGTTTCTTCTTCCCAAAATGCTTTGAAACCTAATCCACAATTCGAGCGTACATTTTTATTAGTTAATTTATTTACAATCCAATCGCCCGCTTCCATAATATAAGCCGTTTTTTCCATAATTTCTGGTGCTCGATTCATGACCTCCATTATTTTGGGAATCATCCATTCACTACTAACATTATATCCATAATGGCCTAACCACTTATTATTATTTTCAATAGCAGTTTGATATAATTTCTCTGCCTCTTTATATGCACCATGATGTTTCCAAAGTTTCACATACGCATGTGGATTGTTTTTAAATTGTTTTAAATTATGTACCGGGTTAAGGTTTTCGTCAGTAAAAATAATAGTAGATGAAGTAAAGTCTATACCAATACCTACTATATTGACTGGATCTATTTTTGATTCACGTACTATATATGATATTCCTTCTTCCATAATTTCTAAATAATCATTACTATTTTGAAGTGCATATGTATATGGTATTTTCAAACCATTTAATTCACTCTCAATGACACCATGTGTATATGGTTTCACAAATTTTGATACTACTTGACCGTTAGTTGTATTAATTAAAAACACACGGCCTGAAGCTGTTCCATAATCAATTCCAATGCTATAAGACATCATGTTTCCTCCATATCGCTAGTTGCGGTTATTAGTTTTGCAAGCGTTTTCTTAAATCATACTCATAATAGGTTCTATTTTACAAGTATCACTTAAATTTTGCCAAAAAAAAGAGCCCTCATACATTTACATATGAGGCTCCTCTAATTAATATTTAATTATTTATTTTGTATTGCATTTAACATTTCATTAACTGCTAATTTTCCTAACTCATTTGAAGCTAAAGGACTGTCACCTGTTAATAATTTACGATCTTTTAACGTTCTGCCTGTCATATCGTCGTTAACTACTTTTAATCCTTGTTTAGTTAGTAAATCAGCAACTAACCATTTCAAGCGTCCAGGTAAATAACCTATTTCAATATTTGCACCTTCATCTAATGAGTCAGGGAAGACACAAACAGAATATCCTTCTAATGGAGATTTTTCTCTGTTAAGCCCTGCTGAAAGTAGTGCTGCTGGTCCATGACATAATGTAACTATAAAGCGGTCATTGTCTAATGCCCAATCTAATGTTTGTTGAACGTCCTCACTTTCAGAAATACCAACAACTGCAGCATGTCCGCCTGGGATAAAGACAGATAAATAGTCTGAATCAGGTCCTAATTCATTTTTAATCACATCTGCTAATTTTTTTGGCTGTTTTAATTTTTCTTTCAATTTATTATAAGTACTAATAACTGCCTCGTCTTCAGTTGGCATAGCCCATAATTCTAATTTAACTGGATAACCAGATAATGTCGCAACATCAACGTCAAAACCTGCTTCCATTAAATGATGTAAAGGTAATAACATTTCAACAGGATGATTACCCGTAGAGAACATTTTTCCATTTTCCAATAATACATATCTCTCTTCAGCAGCAATCATCAATACTTTCCATTTACCATCTTTATAGGCACCTTTGTGTTCAACACCATCAAAATCTGTTTTAGTTGCTGTATATTGACTAAGGGAATATGGTGATGGGAAAAATGCGTTATCTTCTGCTTTATCTGGCGTTGGTTGCTTACTTAATTCATTTACATCTTGTGACATAGTTTATTCCTACTTTCTCTATATAGTTACTACTAGTATAGACATATACTACACACTATAAACATGTATTACTATTAAAATGCTCATTATCAAAAATAATCAAAATGAATTTCTTTGTAAAAAATACAACTAAATTCTACAAGATGCTTTTAAAATTCAAACTTTAATTTTTGGGGAGCACTAAACATTGTTATAAGAACTTACTGTTAATAAACTAAACATTAAAAAAGCCCACGACAATATTTGCCGTGGGAATAAATAAATATTAAATCAACTTCATTTCTTTTCCTACTTTTTCATAAGCCGCAATTGCTTCATCTAACATGTCTTTTGTATGTGCAGCTGTAGGCATATTTCTTACACGTCCTGTACCTCTTGGTACTGTTGGGAAAACGATAGATTTCACATAGACACCTTCGTCTTTTAAACGCTTACTAAATTCTTGAGTTGTTTTTTCATCACCAATAATTACTGGTGTAATTGGAGTTTCTGACTCACCTGTATCATATCCTAATTTTGACAATCCATTTTTTAAATATTGTGCATTGTCCCATAATTTATCATGTAATTCAGTTGAATCCATTAACTTTTTAACTGCTTCAGTTATTGCTTTGGTATCCCCAGGTGCTAATGATGTAGAGAATAAGAATGGTCGTGATTGTGCTTTTAACCAATCTATTAACTCTTTTGTACCTGCTACATAACCGCCAACGACACCAATTGCTTTAGAAAGCGTACCTATTTGGAAATCGATTTTATCTTGTAAACCAAAATGTTTAACCGTACCAGCGCCTTTACCCATAACACCTGAACCATGAGCGTCGTCAACATAAGTTAATAAACCAAATTCTTCTGCAATTTCTACAATTTCAGGTAATTTAGCCACATCACCATCCATACTAAAAACGCCATCAGTGATATACATCACTTTATTGTATTGACCTGATTCAACTGCTTCTTTTGCTTTCGCACGTAAATCATCCATGTCTGAATGGTTAACTCGAATAATTTTAGCTTTAGATAAGCGACATCCATCAATAATTGATGCATGATTAAGCTCATCTGATAAAATAGCATCATTTTTATTCATCACAGCCGAAATAGCAGCCATATTACAATTAAATCCTGATTGATAAGCTATTGCAGCTTCTGTTCCTTTAAATTTTGCTAGTGTTTCTTCTAATTCGTCGTGTAAATCTAATGTACCATTGATTGTACGAACAGCGCCTGCACCTACACCATGTGTATCAATAGCTGCTTTTGCAGCTGATTTCAAATCTTCATTTGTTGCTAGTCCTAAATAATTATTTGAAGATAAGTTAATGTATGATTTCCCATTGATTTTGATTTCTGGTCCGTTTGCACCTTCAATTGTATCTATTTCATTATACAAACCATTTTCTTTTAGATAATTTATATTTTCCTCTAAAAACTCATGTAATGATTGAACCACAGTATATAATCCCCCTTAAGTATTGTTTGGTAATACCTTTATCATACAGTAATTCTACATAACTTGAAAGCCTTATCATTCATAGATAAAATATCTCAAAGCAATCATTTAGTACGATAATTTCATAAAATGTTATACTATAAACATTATTTTAGAAAGTAGTGATAAGGGTGTTAGATTGGTTCCAACTAGCAAATAATAAAGAAAATAAAACAATTCAACTCAGACGTTATTTACACCAATATCCTGAGTTATCTTTTGAAGAATTTCAAACACATGATTATATTGTTAACCAATTAAGCCAGTTATCTTGTGATATTGAAACTCCTATCGGCCGCAATGGTATCAAAGCCACATTTAAAGGCTTGGGCACAGGACCTACCATTGCATTAAGAGCTGACTTTGATGCGTTACCTGTCGAGGAATTAAACGATGTGCCTTATAAGTCTAAAAATCCAGGATGTATGCATGCGTGTGGGCATGATGGTCATACAGCAATTTTACTTACTGTAGCAGAGATTTTAGATGAACATAAACATTTATTAGAAGGTAATGTTGTATTAATATTCCAGTACGGTGAAGAAATCATGCCAGGTGGTTCTCAAGAAATGATAGATGCTGGATGTCTGGAAAATGTAGATAGAATTTACGGTACACATTTATGGAGTGGTTATCCTACTGGAACTATTCATTCACGTGCGGGGGCAATCATGGCCTCTCCAGATGAATTTAGTGTCACAATTAAAGGTCGTGGCGGTCATGGTGCCAAACCTCATGAAACCATTGACCCAATAGTAATCATGGCAGAGTTCATTTTAAGTGCACAAAAAATAATTTCACGTACGATCGATCCAGTTAAACAAGCTGTACTTTCATTTGGAATGATTCAAGCAGGCACCACAGATAGCGTTATTCCTGATCAAGCATTTTGTAAAGGTACAGTTAGAACTTTCGATTCAGATATACAGAATCATGTAATGGACAAAATGGATAAGCTTTTACAAGGTTTAGCAATAGCAAATGATATTAACTATGATTTGAATTATATTAAAGGGTATTTGCCTGTCCATAATAACGAGAAAGCATATCAAGTTATTAAAGAAGCAACAAATGACTTACATGTACGCTTTAATGAATCAGATTTAATGATGATTGGAGAAGATTTTTCACATTATTTGAAAGTACGACCAGGTGCATTCTTTCTGACTGGTTGTGGTAATGAAAGTAAAGGTATTACAGCGCCACACCATAATCCCAAATTTGATATTGATGAAAAATCATTAAAATACGCTGTAGCTGTATTTTTAAAAATCATTGAATTAGAGCAAGTATTTAAAACAAATTAAGCATTTAAATTAATTGAAAGATATGAATCTGAGACATAAACTAATGAAATGCTCCCTTCAAAGTAGACATTGAAAAAATGAAAACTTTGAAGGGAGCATTTTACAATGTCCAAGACTCAACAATTTTATTTAAACAGTATTATCAGTTATAAGTTTTATTAGTCAGTCTTTCATCAATTATTGTTCTTCTAAATCGAATAGCCATTACAAAATTTACACATTAAAAAAAGACCCCTCGATTGAGGGATCTTCTTTTTATATAAAATCTAAGAAATTAGAAATTATTTAATGATTTCAGTAACAACGCCTGATCCTACAGTACGTCCACCTTCACGGATTGAGAAACGAGTACCGTCTTCAATCGCGATTGGAGCGATTAATTCTACTGTCATTTCAACGTTATCACCAGGCATTACCATTTCAGTACCTTCTGGTAAGTGAACAACACCAGTTACGTCAGTAGTACGGAAATAGAATTGTGGACGATAGTTTGAGAAGAATGGAGTGTGACGTCCACCTTCGTCTTTTGATAATACGTATACTTCTGCTTTGAATTCAGTATGTGGTGTAATTGAACCAGGAGCAGCTAATACTTGACCACGTTGTACGTCTTCACGAGCAACACCACGTAATAATGCACCAATGTTGTCACCAGCTTCAGCGTAGTCTAATAATTTACGGAACATTTCAACACCTGTAACAGTTGTTTTAGATGTGTCATGTAAACCGATGATTTCAACTTCTTCACCAACTTTGATTTGACCACGTTCAACACGGCCTGTAGCAACAGTACCACGACCAGTGATTGAGAATACGTCCTCAACTGGCATCATGAATGGTTTGTCAGAATCACGTTCTGGAGTTGGAATGTAAGTATCTACAGCTTCCATTAATTCTAAGATTTTTTCTTCGTATTGAGCATCGCCTTCTAAAGCTTTTAATGCTGAACCAGCGATTACAGGTACATCGTCACCTGGGAAGTCATATTCGCTTAATAAGTCACGAACTTCCATTTCTACTAATTCTAATAATTCTTCATCGTCAACCATGTCAACTTTGTTTAAGAATACTACTAATGCTGGTACACCAACGTTACGTGATAAAAGAATGTGTTCACGAGTTTGTGGCATTGGACCGTCAGCAGCAGATACTACTAAGATACCGCCGTCCATTTGAGCAGCACCAGTGATCATGTTTTTAACGTAGTCAGCGTGTCCTGGGCAGTCAACGTGAGCGTAGTGACGTTTGTCAGTTTGGTACTCAATGTGAGAAGTATTGATTGTGATACCACGTTCTTTTTCTTCTGGAGCGTTGTCAATCATGTCATATGATTGTGCAACTGAGTCACCATTTTTTGCTAATACAGTAGCGATTGCTGCTGTTAATGTTGTTTTACCATGGTCAACGTGACCGATAGTACCGATATTGGCATGTTCTTTAGAACGATCGAATTTTTCTTTTGCCATTATAAAATCTCTCCTATTCTAATTAAAAATAATATTTAAATTTATCTCTCATGATAGTTTCTCACCATCATGAGAAATTATTTATAGCGATGCAAAAAGAATTTTACAATTCTTTTATAATGCATTCACCCCAAAAAATCAAACTATAAAGATGATAGCTTACATTTAAGCTCACCTTGTATTTTAACCTAGGCTAGCTAGTCAAAACAAGTTATATTATTCACCTTTATTTTTCTTGATAATATCTTCAGCGATTGATTTTGGAACTTCAGCATAGTGATCGAAGTACATAGTGTAAGTACCGCGACCTTGAGTGTTTGAACGTAATGATGTTGCATAACCGAACATTTCTGAAAGTGGTACATAAGCATTAACAACTTGTGCATTACCACGAGGTTCCATACCATCAACACGTCCACGACGAGATGTTACGTCACCCATGATATCACCCATGTACTCTTCAGGCATTTCAATAGTTACTTTCATCATTGGTTCTAAGATTACAGGATCACATTTTTTAGCAGCTTCTTTAAGTGCTAATGATGCAGCAATTTTGAAGGCCATTTCAGATGAATCGACATCATGGTATGAACCATCATATAATTTAGCTTTAACATCAATTAAAGGATAACCTGCTAAGACACCATTTTCCATAGCATCTTTAAGACCAGCTTCTACTGATGGAATGTATTCACGAGGAACTACACCACCAACGATAGCGTTTTCGAATTCGAAACCTGCGCCTGTTTCGTTTGGTGTGAATTCAATGTGAACATCACCGTATTGACCACGACCACCAGATTGACGAGAGAATTTACCTTGAACTTGTGCAGATGATTTGAATGTTTCACGATATGAAACCATTGGAGCACCTACGTTACATTCAACGTTGAATTCTTTCTTCATACGGTCTACTAAGATGTCTAAGTGAAGCTCACCCATACCACCGATGATAACTTGTCCAGTTTCTTCGTCAGTGTGTGCATGGAATGTTGGGTCTTCTTCTTGTAATTTAACTAAAGCTTGAGTCATTTTATCTTGGTCAGCTTTAGATTTTGGCTCTACTGATAAGTGAATAACTGGCTCTGGGAATTCCATTGATTCCAAGATAATGTCATTTTTCTCACCACATAAAGTATCACCAGTACCTGTATCTTTAAGACCTACCGCAGCAGCGATATCTCCAGAGTATACAGTATCGATTTCTTGACGTGAGTTAGCGTGCATTTGTAATAAACGACCTACACGTTCACGTTTACCTTTAGTAGAGTTCTTAACGTATGAACCAGATGTCATTGTACCTGAATACACACGGAAGAATGTCAATTTACCAACATAAGGGTCAGTCATAACTTTGAACGCTAATGCAGCGAATTCAGCTGAATCGTCTGCTTTCGCGATTACTTCTTCTTCAGGGTTGCTAGCACGGTGACCAATAATTGGTTTAACGTCTAGTGGTGAAGGTAAGTAATCAATTACAGCGTCAAGCATTAATTGAACACCTTTGTTTTTGAAAGCTGTACCACAAAGTACTGGGTAGAATTCTACGTTAGTAGTAGCTTGGCGGATAGCTTCTTTTAATTCAGAAACTGAAATTTCTTCGTCACCAAGATATTTTTCCATTAATTCGTCGCTAGTTTCTGCAACTGCTTCGATTAAGCTAGCACGAGCTTCTTCAGCTCTATCTAAGTGGTCTTCAGGAATTTCAATTTCTTCAATTTCAGTACCTAAATCATTTGTATATTTGAAACATTTCATTTCAACTAAGTCAATGATTGCTTCGAATTCGTCTTCCGCACCAATTGGTAATTGGATTGGAGCAGCGTTAGCTTGTAAACGATCATGTAATGTACTTACAGAGTATTCGAAGTTAGCACCTAATTTGTCCATTTTGTTTACAAATACGATACGTGGAACACCATAAGTTGTAGCCTGACGCCAAACTGTTTCAGTTTGAGGTTCAACACCTGATTGTGCATCAAGTACTGTAACTGCTCCGTCAAGTACACGTAATGAACGTTCAACTTCTACAGTGAAGTCTACGTGTCCAGGTGTATCGATAATGTTTACACGGTGACCTTCCCAAGCTGCTGTTGTTGCAGCAGATGTGATAGTAATACCACGGTCTTGTTCTTGCTCCATCCAGTCCATTTGTGAAGCACCTTCGTGTGTTTCACCAATTTTGTGGATACGGCCAGTGTAATAAAGAATACGTTCAGTCGTAGTCGTTTTACCAGCATCAATGTGAGCCATGATACCGATATTACGAGTTTTTTCTAATGAAAATTCTCTAGCCATGTATTTTTTCTCCTTCCAGTTTATATTACTGAATAAATACGATAGATATGGCGATGCCCTAAGCATGAACGCTTAATGAAAATTCATTAATATAGAACACACTCAGGGTAAAAGCTTTTATCTTACCAACGGTAGTGAGCAAATGCTTTGTTTGCTTCAGCCATTTTGTGAGTGTCCTCACGTTTCTTAACGGCACCACCTGTATTATTTGCTGCATCTAAAATTTCGTTAGCTAAACGATCTTCCATCGTTTTTTCACCACGAAGACGTGCATAGTTAACTAACCAACGTAAACCTAAAGTAGTACGACGCTCTGGACGAACTTCTACTGGTACTTGATAGTTAGAACCACCTACACGACGAGCTTTAACTTCTAATACTGGCATAATGTTGTTGATTGCTTCTTCGAATACTTCTAATGCATCACGACCACTGCGTTGTTCAACTAGGTCGAATGCTGAATAAAGAATTCTTTGTGCTGTTCCACGTTTACCATCTAACATAATTTTGTTAATTAATTTAGTTACTAACTTAGAGTTATGAATTGGATCTGGTAATACGTCTCTTTTAGGTACTGATCCTTTACGAGGCATAATGTAAATCCTCCCTTCCTTATATTAAATATTTTAAGTTTAAGATTTAATTAAAAACTAAATTCTTAGTTTTTAGGTTTCTTAGTTCCGTATAATGAACGACCTTGTCTACGTCCGTCAACACCTGAAGTATCAAGTGCTCCACGTACAATATGGTAACGCACACCTGGTAAGTCTTTTACACGTCCACCACGTACAAGTACAACACTGTGTTCTTGTAAGTTATGGCCGATACCAGGGATGTATGCGTTAATTTCGATGTTGTTTGATAAACGCACACGTGCATATTTACGTAACGCTGAGTTAGGTTTTTTAGGTGTCATTGTACCTACACGAGTACATACACCACGTTTTTGTGGTGAGTTTAAGTCAGTAAATTTTTTCTTTTTACTGTTGAAACCTTTATTTAAAGCTGGAGAATCTGATTTTTTGATTTTGCTTTGTCTTGGTTTACGTACTAATTGGTTAATAGTTGGCATGTGATATGTCCTCCTCTCTTCACTTTTTAATCCCACACATCCAGGTGGTTCATTTTTAGGTTAAATAAAATTTAGTAAGTAAAACACTTACTAATTCTCATTTAATCAATGCTACTATTGTCGCATTGACGTTAATACCTACATGTTTACCCAAAGCATGTTTGCTTTTGAAAAAAGATACAGGTATATTTTTCTGATTGATTTGGCTTAACACGCGAGTCATTAAATATACTTCAACGTCTTCAGCAATAATCAAAGATGTAACTTGATCTTTCTTTAACGCTTTAAGCGTTTCTTTAAGACCAACTACAAAATGTTGTTTGTTAAAGCGTGCAACTTTTTCCTTAGACAATAATTTATCCTCCAAAGTTCTGCTTGCATCAACCTTTAATATATTAACATTGAACAAGAGAATTCGTCAACATTAAATCAAATAATTTACATAAAAATAACAAGAGGCTAAAGCATTAGCCTCTGTTATATACTTGTTATTCCGTTACTTCAGTTTGAGATTCAACTTCTGCAACTGGTTTAGCTGTTTTTTCGTATTTTACGTCGCTATAACGTCTCATACCAGTACCAGCTGGAATTAACTTACCAATAATTACGTTTTCTTTAAGACCTAATAAGTCATCACGCTTACCTTTAATTGCTGCATCTGTAAGAACTCTTGTTGTTTCTTGGAATGATGCTGCAGATAAGAAACTTTCTGTTTCAAGTGATGCTTTAGTAATACCAAGTAATACTGGTTTAGCTGTTGCAGGACGCTTACGGTGTTTAAATGCTTCTCTATTTGCATCTGTAAAGTTATGAATATCAACTAATGAACCTGGTAATAACTTCGTATCACCTGCTTCGATAATTCTAACTTTACGTAACATTTGTCGAACCATAACCTCAACGTGTTTATCGTCGATTTCTACACCTTGCATACGGTAAACTTTTTGTACTTCTTTTAATAAGTAGCTTTCAGTCGCGTTTAATCCAGCAACAGATAAGTAATTCTTAGGTTCAATAGAACCTTCAGTTAATACTTCACCACGTTGAACTGGTTGACCGATTTCTACAATAATTCTTGAAGTACCTGAAGCAAGGTATGATCTTGTTTCATTAGCACCTT
The DNA here is from genome assembly GCF_017151845.1 of Staphylococcus sp. EG-SA-17. Classification (NCBI taxonomy): domain Bacteria; kingdom Bacillati; phylum Bacillota; class Bacilli; order Caryophanales; family Staphylococcaceae; genus Staphylococcus; species Staphylococcus sp. EG-SA-17. The sequence goes on along the minus strand of NZ_JACVZO010000016.1, from coordinate 31,213 downwards.
TAACAACAATTTCTTGTTGTCTATCTTTTGCTAATTTAATATCTTCTACGACACCTTCGATTTCCGTAATTACCGCTTGACCTTTAGGGTTACGTGCTTCGAAAATCTCTTGAATACGAGGAAGACCTTGTGTGATATCGCTACCTGCTACCCCACCTGTATGGAATGTACGCATTGTAAGCTGTGTACCTGGTTCACCGATAGATTGGGCTGCAATTGTACCAACTGCTTCACCAACTTCAACTTTTTCACCAGTAGCAAGGTTTTTACCGTAACATTTTTCACAAACACCATGTCGTGCGTTACAAGTAAATGCTGAGCGAATATACATTTGTTCAATACCAGCATCTGTAATTTTCTTAGCAATTTCAGGTGTAATTAATTCATCAGGACGAATGATTATTTCATCAGTTTCAGGATGACGAATTGTTTCTTTAGAATAACGACCTTCAATACGTTCGATAAATGGTTCAATCATTTCTGTACCTTCTTTAATATCAGAAACTAATAAACCTCTATCAGTACCACAGTCTTCTTCACGAACAATAACATCTTGTGCCACGTCAACAAGACGACGAGTAAGATATCCTGAGTCAGCTGTTTTAAGTGCTGTATCGGCAAGACCTTTACGTGCACCGTGAGTTGAGATGAAGTATTCAAGTACTGTTAAACCTTCACGGAATGAAGATGTGATTGGTAATTCGATAATCTTACCAGATGGTGCGGCCATCAATCCACGCATACCTGCTAACTGTGTAAAGTTAGATGCGTTACCACGGGCACCTGAATCACTCATCATGAAGATTGGGTTAGTTTTATCAAGTGATTGCATCAATTCACCTTGAATTTGATCTTTTGCATCTGTCCAAATTTCAACAACTGCATTATATCTTTCTTCTTCAGTGATTAAACCACGGTTGAATTGTTTTGTAATTCTGTCGACTAATTTTTCATGCTCATCAAGTATTTGTTGCTTATCAGGTAATACTACGATATCAGCAACACCTACTGTAATACCAGCTTTAGATGAGAATTTGAATCCTAAGTCTTTCATACGGTCTAACATCATTGATGTATCAGTGATGCTAAATCTGTTGAATACTTCTGCAATAATATTACCTAAGAATTTTTTGTTGAAAGGTTCAATTAATTCTTCATTTTCAAAGTATTCTTTTAATCCACCTTCACCTAAAGTTGTAGGATCGATGAAATATCTGTTTGGTGTCTTTCTTTCTAAGTTTTCTTGCGTAGGTTCATTAATATAAGCAAATGAATCTGGAATGATTTCATTGAATATAATTTTACCTACTGACGTAGCAAGAATCTTTTTGTTTTGTTCTTCAGTAAATGTTGGATTATTGAATGAACTTGCATGTACACCAATTCTAGTGTGTAAATGTACAAAGCCATTTGCATATGCTTTTAATACTTCATTTGTATTATTAAAGATTGCGCCTGTATTTACTGCATCTTTTCTTTCTAAAGTAAGGTAATAGTTACCAAGTACCATATCTTGTGATGGTGTAACTACAGGTTTACCATCTTTAGGGTTCAAGATGTTTTGTGCTGCTAACATCAACATTCTTGCTTCAGCTTGTGCCTCTTTTGATAAAGGAACGTGAACCGCCATTTGGTCACCGTCAAAGTCAGCGTTATAAGCTGTTGTTACAAGTGGATGTAGACGAATCGCACGACCTTCAACTAAAGTTGGTTCAAATGCTTGAATACCAAGTCTATGAAGTGTTGGTGCACGGTTAAGTAATACAGGATGTTCTCTAATTACTTCTTCCAATACGTCCCAAACTTCATCATCCATACGTTCGATTTTACTCTTCGCATTTTTAATGTTAGTTGCAATTTCACGTTGAACTAATTCTTTCATTACGAATGGTTTAAATAGTTCAAGTGCCATTTCTTTTGGTAAACCACATTGGTACATTTTCAAGCTTGGACCTACTGCAATAACTGAACGTCCTGAATAGTCAACACGTTTACCAAGTAAGTTTTGACGGAAACGACCTTGTTTACCTTTTAACATATGAGATAAAGATTTTAATGGACGGTTACCTGGGCCAGTAACTGGACGACCACGACGACCATTATCAATTAAAGCGTCAACGGCTTCTTGTAACATACGTTTTTCGTTTTGAACGATGATACCAGGTGCACCTAAATCTAATAAACGTTTCAAACGATTATTTCGATTAATTACACGACGGTATAAGTCGTTTAAGTCACTTGTTGCAAATCGTCCACCATCTAATTGAACCATTGGACGAATTTCTGGTGGGATGATTGGAAGTACATCTAAAATCATCCATGAAGGTTTGTTACCTGAATTACGGAATGATTCAACAACTTCTAAACGTTTAATTGCACGAGTAAGTCTTTGACCAGTAGCTGATTCCAACTCATCGCGTAACAATTTAAGTTCTTCGTCAAGATCAATCTCTTCAAGTAAATCTTTAATACCTTCTGCACCCATTTTTGCAACGAATTGACCTGGGTATTTATCATAATAATCTCTGAATTCAGCTTCAGATAATAAAGTTTTCTTTTCTAAAGCAGTTGGACCTGGATCTACAACAACATAAGAAGCAAAGTAAATAACTTCTTCTAATGCTCTTGGTGACATGTCAAGTAATAATCCCATACGGCTTGGTATACCTTTGAAATACCAAATGTGAGAAACTGGAGCAGCAAGTTCAATGTGACCCATTCTTTCACGACGTACTTTAGATTTAGTTACTTCAACTCCACATCTGTCACAGACCATGCCTTTGTAGCGAACACGTTTGTATTTACCACAACTACATTCCCAGTCTTTTGTAGGTCCGAAAATTCTTTCACAGAATAGACCATCTTTTTCAGGTTTTAATGTACGGTAGTTGATTGTTTCAGGTTTTTTAACTTCACCAAAAGACCAAGAACGGATTTTTTCAGGTGAAGCCAATCCTATTTTCATATAATGGAAATTATTTACATCAATCAAGGAGCCTACCTCCTTCAATTTAGATTAGCTGTGCTATTTGATTGATTTGCATTTATTTAAAATGGCTTAAAGTACTAAACTGAATCATCAATAAAATTCAGCTTAGTATCTTTTTGCCTGTTTTGTAAATTGCGTATTAATCAGTAACTTCTTTTTGTGTTTCAGGAGCATCATTTTGTTGTAAATCTACTTTGCGTTCTACAACATCATCGTCATCAACGTCTGTCATTTCGATTTCATTATCTTGCTCATCCATAACTTTTACATCTAAACCTAAACTTTGTAATTCTTTCATCAATACTCGGAATGATTCTGGAACACTTGGTCTAGAGATGTTTTCACCTTTAACAATAGCCTCGTATGTTTTCACACGTCCTACTGTATCATCGGATTTGTAAGTTAAGATTTCTTGTAATGTGTATGCAGCACCATATGCTTCAAGTGCCCATACCTCCATCTCACCGAAACGTTGTCCACCGAATTGCGCTTTACCGCCAAGTGGTTGTTGTGTAACAAGTGAATATGGTCCTGTTGAACGCGCATGTAATTTATCATCAACCATGTGCGCAAGTTTCAACATGTACATTACACCTACTGAAATACGGTTATCGAATGGTTCACCTGTACGTCCATCATAAAGTACAGTTTTACCATCACGAGCCATACCAGCTTCTTCAATTGTTGACCATACATCGTCATCGTTTGCACCGTCAAATACAGGTGATGCAACGTGAATACCAAGATTTTTAGCAGCCATACCTAAGTGTAGCTCTAATACTTGTCCGATGTTCATACGAGATGGTACACCAAGAGGGTTTAACATGATATCGATCGGACGTCCGTCTGGTAAGTAAGGCATATCTTCTTCAGGAACAATCTTAGAAATGACACCTTTGTTACCATGTCGACCACACATCTTATCACCAACATGAATTTTACGTTTTTGAACGATGTATACACGTACTAATTGGTTTACACCAGGTGATAATGTATCGTCGCCTTCTTCACGATTGAATACTTTTACATCAAGAACGATACCGCCAGCGCCGTGAGGTACACGTAATGAAGTATCTCTAACTTCACGTGCTTTTTCACCAAAGATTGCATGTAACAATCTTTCTTCGGCAGTTAACTCAGTTACACCTTTAGGCGTTACTTTACCAACTAAAATATCTCCATCTTTTACTTCTGCACCAATATAAACGATACCACGATCGTCTAAGTTCTTAAGTGCACTTTCAGAAACATTAGGAATATCTCTTGTGATTTCTTCAGGTCCTAACTTAGTATCACGTGCTTCTGATTCATACTCTTCAATATGAATAGAAGTATACACGTCATCTTTCACAAGTCTTTCACTCATGATAACGGCATCCTCATAGTTGTAACCGTCCCAAGTCATGAAACCAACTACTACGTTTCTACCTAATGCCATTTCTCCTAATTCCATAGATGGTCCGTCTGCTAAAATCTCGTTATACTCAACAACATCTCCAACTGCAACGATTGGACGTTGGTTATAACATGTACCTGAGTTTGAACGTTTAAATTTAGCTAATGGATAGCGATCTAATTCACCTTCATGCTCAACGCCGTTCTCTTCAACTAGACGACGTACAAGAATTTCATTAGATTCAACATGTTCAACACGACCTCTGTGCTTAGCTGTAATAGCCGCACCAGAATCACGTGCTGCAACGTGTTCCATACCTGTACCAACAAATGGTGCTTCTGGATTCATCAAAGGCACTGCTTGACGTTGCATGTTCGCACCCATCAATGCACGGTTTGAGTCATCATTTTCTAAGAATGGAATACATGCTGTCGCTGCTGAAACAACTTGCTTCGGCGATACATCCATATAATCCATTTTTTCTTTAGCCATAACTGTGTTGTTACCACGGAAACGACATACAACTTCATCATCCATGAAACGACCATTTTCATCTAATTTAGAGTTTGCTTGTGCTACAACATAGCTATCTTCTTCGTCAGCTGTTAAATAGTCAATTTGATCAGTGATAGCGTGTGTATCTAAATCAACTTTACGATATGGTGTTTCAATAAAGCCGAATTCATTTACACGTGCATAACTTGATAATGAGTTAATCAATCCAATGTTTGGTCCCTCAGGTGTTTCAATTGGACACATACGGCCATAGTGAGAGTAGTGAACGTCACGTACTTCCATTTGAGCACGTTCACGTGTTAAACCACCAGGTCCTAATGCTGATAGACGACGTTTATGCGTTAACTCAGCTAATGGGTTTGCTTGGTCCATGAATTGTGATAATTGAGAGCTACCAAAGAATTCTTTAATAGATGCAATAACAGGTCGAATATTAATTAATTGTTGAGGTGTGATAGACTCAGTATCTTGAATTGACATTCTTTCACGTACAACTCTTTCCATTCTTGATAAACCGATACGGAATTGGTTTTGTAGTAATTCACCTACAGAACGTAAACGACGGTTACCTAAATGGTCAATATCATCTGTATATCCAATACCGCTTAATAAGTTAAAGAAGTAACTCATTGAAGCAATGATATCTGCTGGTGTAATGCATTTAACTTCTGAGTCAGGGAAAGCATTACCAATTACAGTTGTCGTACGACCTTCATCATCGTTAGGAACATATACTTTAATTGATTGAATTTCTACTGGCTCGTCTATAACGCTACCATGCAATTCAAACACTTCGCTGTTTGCATTTGATTCAAGTACATCCATGATTTCGTCGATTTTACGACGATCAAGCACTGTACCTTCTTCAACTACAATTTCACCAGTTTCAGTATTTACAATTGGCTCAGCTAATTTTTGATTAAATAAACGATGTTTTAAATGTAATTTTTTGTTTGTTTTATAACGACCCACGCTTGCTAAGTCATAGCGTTTTGGATCAAAGAAACGTGAATACAATAGACTTTTAGCATTTTCAACAGTTGGTGGTTCACCTGGACGTAAACGTTCATAGATTTCTAATAACGCTTGTTCAGTGTTTTCAGTGCCGTCTTTCTCTAAAGTATTACGTAAATATTCATTGTCACCTAAAAGGTCAACAATTTCTTGGTCGCTTGAGAAACCTAATGCACGTAACAATACTGTTAATGGTAGTTTACGTGTTCTATCAATACGCACGTATACAACATCTTTAGCATCTGTTTCATATTCTAACCATGCACCACGGTTTGGAATAATTGTTGCATCATAGTTTTCACGACCATTTTTGTCGATTTTTTCATTGAAATAAACGGATGGTGAACGAACTAATTGAGATACGATTACACGTTCTGCACCATTGATAACGAACGTACCTGTATCAGTCATTAATGGGAAATCACCCATAAAGACTTCTTGTTCTTTAACTTCTCCTGTTTCTTTAATGATTAGACGCACTTTTACACGAAGAGGTGCAGCATAAGTAGCGTCACGGTTTTTAGATTCTTCTAAATCATATTTTGGTTCTCCTAAACGGTAATCCACAAACTCTAATGACAAATTACCAGTAAAATCTTCAATTGGAGAAATGTCTCTAAACATTTCGATTAAACCTTCTCTTAGGAACCACTCGTAAGATTTAGTTTGAATTTCTATTAAGTTTGGTAATTCTAATACTTCTGAAATTCTCGCGTAGTTTCTACGTTTACGATGTCTTCCATATTGGACAACTTGACCTGCCAAACAGATTCACCCCTCAAAAATTATGTGATCCGCTTTTAGCTAAATACCATAAGCATATTAATAAAAAGACAAAAAGAAAACGGCAACACTAATGATGACACCATTTTCGATTCTATATTTATTCTTAATTAACTTATCTATTTAACGTAAAAGTACACACTTATTGAACATAAATTTTTACATTGTATAACTATAACAGAATATCCATTTCATTTCAAGCTTTTATACTTCTCAGAATGTAATATCCTTTATCTTTATTTACCACTTCTACATTTCCAAAAAGTTCATTCATTCTTTTCTTTGCAGATGGCATACCTTGCTTCTTCTGAATTACAACGAATAGTTCACCGTTCGAGTCTAATCTATGTAATGCTTGCTCGAATATACGATGCACGGTTTCTTTCCCTGCTCTTATTGGTGGATTGGTTAAAATAAAATCAAAACTTTTGTCTTCCACAGCAGACAAAGCATCACTTTCCTTTACGATCGCATTATCAATACCATTTATTTTTTTGTTTTTTTCAACTAAGGCTAGCGCTCTGTGATTAACATCTAGCATTGTAATTGAATGATGTGGTGATACTTTAGCAATCATCAAACCAATTGGTCCGTAACCACAACCAACATCGGCAATTCGCTTACTCGGACCAGGTGGATGCGCTTTTAAAAAAGTTTGAACAAGAACATCTGAACCATAATCTACTTTATCTTTCGAAAACACTCCATTATCAGTTATTAAATCAATTTTATGATGGTTTAATTGATATTGAATACGTTGTTCATTGCTAATTACACTTGGATCTTCATCGTAATAATGACTCATTATTCCACCTCATCTTCACTTTGTAACTCGTCATTATAATTATAACATTTCACTCAGTCTTTAAATGAATAAAACCCCGTTATCAAAATAACGGGGTTTTAACTTCTCAAAGAATCATTATATTATAGCAATACTTGCTATAAAACTTTGATTATTAAGTTTAAGATACTTGAATTATTTTAATTCTACAGTAGCTCCAACTTCTTCTAATTGTTCTTTAAGTTTTTCAGCTTCTTCTTTAGGTAAAGCTTCTTTGATTACTTTAGGAGCTCCGTCTACTAATTCTTTAGCATCTTTTAATCCTAAACCAGTTGCTTCTTTAACAGCTTTAACAACTTTGATTTTAGATGAACCAGCTGAAGTTAACTCAACGTCAAATTCAGTTTTTTCTGCTGCAGCGTCAGCGCCACCAGCTGCACCTGCTACTGCTACTGGAGCAGCTGCAGTTACACCAAATTCTTCTTCAATTGCTTTTACTAAGTCGTTTAATTCTAATACTGACATTTCTTTAATCGCTTCAATGATTTGTTCATGATTAGCCATTTTATAATTCCTCCATTATTTTTAATTTTTTTACGCTAAAAATTATTCAGCGCTTTCTTCTTTTTGTTCTCCAATAGCTTTAACCGCATAAGCGAAGTTGCGTACAGGAGCTTGTAATACTGATAAAAGCATAGATACAAGACCATCGTGTGAAGGTAATGAACCAACAGTTTTAACTTCTTCTGCTGTAATAACATTGCCTTCCATAACGCCTGATTTAATTTCTAATGCTTCATGATCTTTAGCAAATCCAGAAATTACTTTCGCTGCAGCTACAGCATCTTCACTTGAAGTTGCAATAGCAGTAGGACCTGTTAAGAATTCATCTAAGCCTTCGATACCAGCTTTTTCAGCTGCACGACGTACCATAGTGTTTTTGTATACTTTATACTCAACACCAGCTTCACGTAATTGTGAACGTAAGTCAGTAACTTCAGCTACTGTTAATCCACGGTAGTCAACGATTACTGTTGAAACTGAATTTGATAGTACCTCAGCAATTTCATCAACTAGTTGTTTTTTAGCTTCAATGATAGCAGACATTCAGACACCTCCATTTAAATTTTTGGTGCTTTTTTTAAAATTAATAAAAAAAGCACTTTCTACCCACGGCAAAAAGTGCTTGAAAGATCATAGATCATCACGTTCAAGTCAATTTTAGCCTCGGCAGGATAAATTTTAAGTTATAAATAACTCCTACTGTCTTAGGTAAAATAATCACAATAAGTAATATAACTTGGAAATTACTTATTGTCAATATATTTTTACAGACTGAAAGATATTTCTTTCAGCCTGTAATTGTTTATATTATTTATTATTTGAAACTTGCAGTATCAATTTTAACTCCAGGACCCATTGTTGTAGTTACAGCAACAGATTTGAAGTATGTACCTTTAGCAGATGATGGTTTAGCTTTAGCTAATACATCTTGTAAAGTATTGAAGTTTTCAATTAATTGTTCATCAGTAAATGAAACTTTACCAATTGATGCATGTACGATACCAGCTTTTTCAGCACGATATTCTACTTTACCAGCTTTGATTTCTTCAACAGCTTTTTTAACATCCATTGTTACAGTTCCAGTTTTAGGGTTTGGCATTAAACCTTTTGGTCCTAATACACGACCTAATTTACCAACTTCACCCATCATGTCTGGTGTAGCAACTACTACATCGAAGTCGAACCAACCTTGTTGGATTTTTTGAACGTATTCTGCTTCACCTACATAGTCAGCACCTGCTGCTTCAGCTTCAGCAATTTTGTCACCTTTAGCGAATACTAATACACTTTGTGATTTACCAGTTCCGTTTGGTAATACAACTGCACCACGGATTTGTTGGTCATTTTTACGTGTATCAATTCCTAAACGGAATGCAACTTCAACAGAAGCGTCAAAGTTAGCAATGCTTGTTTCTTTAGCTAATTTAATTGCTTCTTCAACACTGTAGTGCTGAGTACGGTCAACTTTACTAGCTGCTTCTTGATACTTTTTACCTTTTTTAGCCATTTATAGTTCCTCCTTTAGTGGTTTTAGCGGAATTTCCTCCCACATTACTTGCTATATGCAAGTTAAGAGCAGACAACAGAAGAATTAATCTTATGAATAAATCAATCATTAATCTAGTCATTCAGATTATATTTATAATTCATCATTATTATCTCTGTTATCTGCTTCATCGTTTAAATCATGTAATCAAATTTAATATTCGTAAAATTATTCTACAACGATACCCATACTACGTGCAGTACCTTCGATAATACGCATAGCTGCTTCTTCGTCAGCAGCGTTTAAGTCTTGCATTTTGCTGTTAGCAATTTCGCGTACTTGATCTTTAGTTACTGTACCAACTTTAGTTTTGTTTGGTTCGCCTGAACCTTTTTCAATACCAGCTGCTTTTTTAAGTAATACTGGAGCCGGTGGAGTTTTTGTAATAAATGTAAATGAACGATCTTCATAAACACTGATTTCTACCGGAATAATTAAACCTGCTTGATCTTGAGTACGTGCATTGAACTCTTTACAGAATCCCATGATGTTCACACCTGCTTGACCTAATGCTGGACCAACTGGTGGTGCTGGATTCGCTTTACCTGCAGGAATTTGTAATTTAACAACTTTATCTACTTTTTTAGCCACGATGTGCACCTCCTTGATATCGTGATGTGGTCACAGGGCTCAGTTTTGCCCTCCCACTCTTAACATTTCGTGACGAAATGGGCGCTCTAAAAGCGCGACCACATAATTTTAACACTTTTCTAATTAAAAAATCAATACTCTTTTTTATCTTTTGGTTAGTTTAATAACTTTAATTGTTAATTAAAGCTTTTCTATTTGATCGAATTCAACTTCTACTGGTGTTTCTCGGCCAAACATATCTACTAATACTGTTAGCTTAAACTTATCTGTTTCAATTTCTTGAACTTCACCAACTTGATTCGCAAATGGACCTGATTTAATACGAACTTGCTCGCCAACTTCGAGTTCAACATCGATAGTCTTTTCTTTAAGACCCATTTGTTTTAAGATGAAGCGAACTTCTTCTGGTAACAATGGATTTGGCTTAGACCCTGCACCTGCAGAACCTACAAAACCAGTAACACCTGGTGTATTTCTTACCACATACCATGATTCATCTGTCATGATTAATTCCACTAAGACATATCCAGGGAATGTTTTTTTAACAGTCGTTTTAGCTTTGCCATCTTTTACTTGAGTTTCTTCTTCTTCCGGTATGACTACTCTAAAGATTTGTTCAGTCATATTCATAGATTCTACTCTTTTTTCTAAATTCTTTTTAACTTTATTTTCATATCCAGAATATGTATGCACTGCATACCAACGCTTTGCGCCAACTTCTTCAGACATGTCTTCACTCCTCTAACCAAATAATAAATTTTTCAATGCTGTAATTCCTAAATCTAAGGCATAGAAAAAGACTAAGAAGAATATAACAGTAGAAACTACAATTACAGTATATTTAAATAGCTCTTCTTTCGTCGGCCAACTTGTTTTTTCCATTTCAGACTTAACGCCTTTAAAGAAACTTTCTTTTTTAGCCATCTGCTCAACCTCCAAATCCTTTGAACATATTATCAAAGTATTATTTCGAATGTATTTATTTCGATTCTTTATGAATTGTGTGCGCGTTACATTTTGGACAATATTTCTTTAAGGTTAATCTTGTTGCCGAGCCTTCTTGCTTAGGAACATTATAATTTCTATTGCCACAAGCTTCACAATTTAAAGGTATTTTTCTCACAATAATTCACCTTTATTCATTATAATACCAGTATACTATACATAAAATTTATAACAAATGTCAAACCATCAGTAAGTAACACGTTATAATTCAATTCACGTCCTAAGGCGCTTTTCAAATCATTTTGAAATAACGTTTTATTTTATTTTTACATCGTTGTATGGCATTATAAATCACTTTCTCTTTTACATGCATCAATTGAGCAATTTCTCTCGGCTTATATTGTTCACACATTAAATACATGACATCTTTTTCAAATGCACTCAAATACTTAAACTGACAAATCAACTCTTTAATTGCTAATTTATTCAAATAATTGTTTTCAACATCAAAACGCTTTATTGCACATGGATACGTAACTCTATATTCATTAATCAAATTATCCATTCTTTTATTTGTAGCTAAATATTTTCTCAAATAATCATACTTTACAGACGTAATTAAACATTGAACATAATTTGTGAAAGGCTGCTCTCCACTAAAATCAAATGTTTGGACCGACCTATACATCCGTATAAGTATTTCTTGATATAAGTCTTCTAAATCATAATGATTAAATCCAAATGTTTTGATGCGTCGAATAATTAATGGTTGTAGATCCATTACTAACTTTTCGAAGTCTTTATCATTTATTGCATTGTTACGTTTGATTGTACTGTCTTGAGTTGTCAAATCATATTTCAAGTATTAAACTAACCCCTTCTATCTAAAATTTAAGGTTAGTTTAATATTGTTACATTCAAAATTTCAAGATGACGGAAATGTCATTTCTTATGATGTCCTCTTCGTATTTTTTCAAATTCTGCAAGGATTTCAGAAGATAACGGAATTCGAGTTCTTGGCTTGTTTTCACTTATATCATCTAATGATTTACTCACATCAATTTCATTTTCTTTTAAATCTCTCCACATTTCGCGAGATGATATTCTATATGCACCTGATCCAAAGATAGCATGTTGCTCACTCATATCACTTGTTACAACTGTAATATGCTTAGTATGCTTGTCATAAAGTTCATAAACATAACGTTCTATGAAACTATCAGCTGTTTCTTTTTCCTTGGTAAAAATCGTTTTAACGCCATGATACATGTATTCTCTTTCAACACCCGATTGGTCATAAGCATCGAAAACACAAATAATTTCATCTGAAATAACTGCATTATAATTTGCAATTGCATCTATTAATTGTATTCTAGCTTCTTCTAAATTCTCTTTTGCAATGGCGCTTAGCGTTGGTGATTGTCCTATCATATTGTATCCATCAATGATTAAGTAACGTTCTTTCATTATATTTCTCCAACATCATGTCTTTTTCGAAATACTTCGTACATCATTAAACTTGCTGCAACCGAAGCATTCAAACTGTTTACATGTCCAACCATTGGAATCTTAATATAAAAATCGCATTTATCACTTACTAGGCGACTCATACCCTGTCCTTCGCTACCAATTACAATAGCCAATGACATGTCCGCTTCTAGATTTCTATAATCTGTTGCATTATTAGCTTCAGTGCCAGCTACCCAAAAGCCATTATCTTTTAGTTCATCGATAGTTTTAGCTAAATTTGTCACTCGAATAACTGGTACATGTTCAATTGCACCTGTTGAGGCTTTTGCAACTGTTTGCGTTAGTGTAACTGAACGACGTTTAGGAATAATAACACCATCAACTCCCGTTGCATCGGCTGTTCTTAAAATTGATCCCAAGTTATGCGGGTCTTCTAAGCCGTCTAATATAAGTACTGTCGATAAACCTTCTTTTTCTTTTTGCTGTTTTAAAAATTGATCGAAGTCAGCATATTCATATGGTGCAATAAGCGCTGCAACACCCTGATGTGGTGCATTTGCTAAAAAATCTAATTTAGATTTTGGTACAGTTTGAACAATGATTTTTTGATCTTTTGCATTTTTTAAAATTTCATTAATTTGTTGCTTTTTAATACCTTCTTGAATCAATATCTTATTTATCGGATGCCCAGTAATAATCGCTTCTCTAACAGCATGCCTACCAACAATAACCGTATCTTCCACATCGTCACTACCTTTCGTTTACTATTGTTATTATTTTATTTAATAATGCCTCTAATCGTTCTTCTCTTTTTTCTAAATAAAGAAAACCTATCACTGCTTCTATCGCTGAACTTTTACGATATGTTTGAACATCAGTGTTTTTAGCTTTAGTATGACTTTTCGCGTTACGCCCTCGCTTCAAAATATCCATTTCTTCGTCTGTAAACCATTCTTGCTCCATTAAATATTCTAACGTTTGCGCCTGACTTTTGGCAGATACATATTTTTTAGACATTTGATGTAGTTTATTAGGCTTACTTTTAAGCTTTAAAACGATATAGGTACGTACATATTGATCTAAGACTGCGTCTCCCATATATGCTAAGGTCAATGGATTCAATAATTTAATGTGATTATCTTGTTGATTATCCACGTTTAAATCTAACCCCTTGAGGTGTGTCTTCTAATATAATGTTTTGTGATTTCAGCATGTCTCGAATTTCATCTGCTCGTGCAAAATCTTTGTTTTTCCTTGCTTCATTACGCTCTTCGATTAATTTTTCAACATCTTCATCCAATAATTCATCTGCATTTTTAGATTTTAACGGTACACCTAAAACATCGCTGAAAATTTGATAAACTGCTTTAAATTTATCAATTACTTCTGTTGATGTTGTATTCTCTAGTACATATTTATTCGCAAGTTTTGCTAAATCATACCAAGCTGTAATTGCATTAGCTGTATTAAAATCATCATTCATAACTGTTTCAAAACGATTTAAAATCGCATCAATTTGATCAATATATGTCTGTTGATTTTCAATATTAGTAGCAATTTGTGCGCGCTCTTCAATTAATTGATAACTATTGCGAATACGCTCTAGTCCACTACGTGCTGATTCTACCAATTCTAGATTATAGTTAATTGGGCTTCTATAATGTACGCTAATCATAAAGAATCTTAGTACATCTGGATCAACTTCTTTAATAATATCGTGAACTAAAATAAAGTTGCCTAGTGATTTACTCATTTTTTCATTATCAATATTAATGAAACCATTATGCATCCAATAATTAGCAAATGGCGCATGATTATGTGCTTCTGATTGTGCTATTTCATTTTCATGATGTGGAAATTGTAAATCTGAACCACCCGCATGTATATCAATTGTAGGTCCTAGCTCATGAAATGCCATTACAGAACATTCTATATGCCATCCTGGTCTACCTTCACCAAATGGGCTATCCCAACTAATCTCGCCAGGCTTCGCTTTTTTCCACAATGTAAAATCAAGTGCATCTTCTTTATGCTCTCCTGCATCTATACGAGCACCCACTTTTAAGTCATCTATGGATTGATGACTTAATTTACCATAACCTTCAAATTTACGTGTTCTAAAGTAAACATCGCCACCACTTTCATATGCATAACCTTGATCCACCAAATCTTTAATAAATTGAATAATGTCATCCATATGGTCCATTACCCTTGGATTTGAAGTCGCTTTTCTAACATTTATCGCACCAACATCTTCATGAAAAGCAGCGATATATTTTTCTGCAATTTCGGGAACAGACTGATTTAATTCTTGAGAACGTTTAATTAATTTATCATCTACGTCTGTAAAATTTGATACATATTCTACATTATATCCTTGGTATTCAAAGTAACGTCTCACTACGTCATAATTAATTGCTGGTCTTGCGTTACCAATATGAATGTAGTTATATACAGTAGGACCACATACATACATTTTTACTTTCCCTGGTTCTATAGGCTTGAACACTTCTTTTTGACGTGTAAGCGTATTATATAATGTAATCATCTTGAATCTCTCCATTCCTAGTCTTTTCAAGTTGTCGTTCTAAATGCTTAATTTGTTCATAAATTGGATCAGGTAGATGGCGATGATCAAATGTTTTTCCAACTCGAACACCATCTTGCTTAACAATATGTCCTGGTATACCAACAACCGTTGAATAACTTGGAACTGATTGTAAAACAACTGAATTTGCACCAATATTTACATTTGAATTTATTTTAATATTTCCTAAAACTTTCGCACCGGCTGCTATTAAAACATTGTCTCCTATATCTGGGTGTCTTTTCCCTCTTTCTTTCCCTGTCCCACCAAGTGTCACGCCTTGATAGATTGTCACATTATCACCAATTGTACATGTTTCTCCTATTACAACGCCCATACCATGATCTATAAATAGACGCTTTCCAATTTTAGCACCTGGATGGATTTCTATACCTGTGAAAAATCTTGAAATTTGAGATATCGCGCGTGCTGCAACATATTTTTTTTGGTTGTATAACTTATGTGCAATCAAATGACTCCAAACTGCATGTAAACCTGCATACGTTGTAATGACTTCTAATGTTGAACGTGCCGCTGGATCCTGCTCAAATACCATTTTTATATCGTCTCTCATTCTTTTTAACAAGATCATTTCCTCCTCAATGATTGAACTACGTAAATACATAATTGAAGTACCTGCGAAATTAAATATCAAAAAAGCACCACTAACATACAAATTGTATTGTTAGAGGCGCTTCCGCACGGTTCCACTCTGAATTTAGCGAATAACATTAATAATATTGCGGGCGCTTCCAAATTATCAAGGAAACTAAGTCAACTTAATGCTCATCACTCTCATTATATATTTAATTCATTTTACGAAGGTGCATTCATTAATTTCTACGTTGTACTCACAGCAACCGTACACTCTCTGCATCGTATAAATTTAATTACTAATCCTTCGTTTTATATAAAATACTTTATTCATATTGTTGTAATTTGTTAATACAACTTTATCATATGTGGTTACGTTATAAAATTCAAGTATATACTACCTTGATCTTGTCTATTTCATTACTTATATTGTTTTAAACGGTTTAGCACTTTTTCTTTACCAAGTACTTCAATTGTATTTGGTAATTCAGGACCATGCATTTGGCCTGTTACAGCAACACGAATAGGCATAAATAATTGCTTGCCTTTTATTCCTGTTTCTTTTTGAACTTCTTTAATTGTCTTTTTAATTTCAGCCGCTTCAAATGGTTCAAGTACTTCTAATTTACTGAATAAGTGCGTCATTAACTCTGGTACTTGCTCTCCATTAATCACTTGTTGTTCTTCTTCACCAAGAGCTGGCATTTCTTTAAAGAACATTTCTGATAAAGGTACAATTTCACCGGCATAACTCATTTCTTTTTGATAAAGCGCAATTAATTTGCGTCCCCAAGATAAATCCTCTTCTGACGGCACCTCAGGAATCAAATTTGCTTTAATTAAATGAGGTAATGCTAATTGGAATACTGTTTCAGTATCTTTTTGTTTCATATATTGGTTATTAACCCATGCTAATTTTTGCTTATCGAAAAATGCTGGTGATTTTGACAAACGCTTTTCATCAAAGATTTTGATAAATTCTTCTTTAGAAAAGATTTCTTCTTCACCTTCAGGAGACCAACCTAATAACGCAATAAAATTAAATAACGCTTCAGGTAAATAACCTAAGTCACGATATTGCTCAATAAATTGTAAAATTTGCCCATCACGTTTACTTAACTTTTTACGTTCTTCATTAACAATTAATGACATATGACCAAAACGAGGTGGCTCCCAGCCAAATGCTTCATAAATCATAATTTGTTTAGGCGTGTTTGAAATATGATCATCACCACGAATTACATCTGAAATTTGCATGTAATGATCATCTATAGCTACTGCAAAATTGTACGTTGGAATGCCATCTTTTTTTACGATAACCCAGTCACCAATACCATTTGAATCAAATGAAATATTTCCTTTTACCATATCATCAAATGAATACGTTTGGTTTTGAGGTACTCGGAAACGAATTGATGGTTGGCGTCCTTCTGCTTCAAATTGTTGACGTTGTTCTTCAGTCAAATGCGCATGTTGACCACCATAGCGAGGCATTTCACCACGAGCGATTTGCGCTTCACGTTCAGCTTCTAATTCTTCTTCTGTCATATAGCATTTATATGCTTTATCTTCTGCTAGTAACTGATCTATTAATGGTTGGTAGATATGTTGACGTTCAGATTGACGATATGGTCCGTAGCCATTGTCTTTATCTACAGACTCATCCCAATCTAATCCTAACCATTTAAGATTATCAAATTGTGATGTTTCTCCATCTTCTAAATTACGTTTTTTATCAGTATCTTCAATTCGAATCACAAAATCTCCGTTGTAATGTTTAGCATACAAGTAATTGAATAATGCTGTTCTTGCATTACCAATATGAAGATAACCAGTTGGACTTGGTGCATATCTTACTCTTATACGATCGCTCATTTTTTTCACTCCTAAATTAAATATCAGATTTTCAAGTTAGTTCATATAAATTGTTCATTTGCTATCTTCGACCGTCATAACAAATGTCTAACTCGTCTTATTGTTAAAACGAAACAATGCTTTTTAACATGACCTTAAAATAATTTCATTGTTTAATCATAACATAATTCCCTGGGTAATATGCTTAAATTTTAAATAGAAAGCAGTTGTTTTTTCAACACTTTAAAAAAGCTATCCCTAAGAATCAAGACTGCACTACATAAACATTTCAACGACTTAAAAATGAATATTATGTACTGTGAAATTAAACTTCAAATTAACTATTCAAATACGTTAAAATTGATTCTAATTTTGTATGTCTTGATTGCTATAAGAATAACTTTATTAATATCTAAAATTTAACACTTAATGAACTTGTTTCAATGATATATTAGCACTATTTGTATTTTTTGATAACTATTATGTTTTGCATTTATTTATAGTTATACTTCAAATTACAAACTTCGCCATTTCATATACCTTTTAATATCTATTTTGTTTTCGTCAACTACAGTTTTTATAATGATACTGTATCTTCGATTTTTTTAGCAAAAACAATTCTTCCTGAAGATGTTTGCAATAAGCTGACTACTTCTAAATTGACATGACTGCCAATAAGATTTTTAGCATTATCAACAACTACCATCGTACCATCATCTAGATATCCTACTGCCTGACCAGGCTCTTTACCCATTTTTGTCAGTAAAATATGCAGTTGATCACCTTGATGTACATTAGGTTTGATTGCTTCTGATAAATCATTAACATTTAATGCTTTGATACCATGTACATGACAAACTTTATTTAGGTTGAAATCTGTCGTAATAATACTTGCATGATATTGTTTAGCTAGCTTTAATAACATTGTATCAATATCACTATGTGTTTTAGTTGGATGTATGACTTTTGTAGGATAATCTAAATCATACAATTCATTTAAAATATCTAAGCCTCTTTTACCCTTTTCACGTTTAACACTGTCATTTGAATCTGCAACAATTTGTAATTCATTAATAACACCTTGTGGAATTAAAATATTGCCATCGATAAAACCGCAACGAATGACTTCTAAAATACGACCATCAATAATTGCGCTTGTGTCGATAATTTTTGGCGTAGCACTTTTAGTATGTTGTGACATGGAACGCGCTATATTCTCAGGTAAAAACATTAACATTTCATCTCGTTTTTTAAGGCCAAATTGGAAACCGAAATAACATAGTAATATCGTAATTATGACAGGAATGAAATGATTAAAAATAGAGTTGCCAATTGATTCTAATATAAACGACACCATAACAGAAATAAGTAATCCGATTATTAAACCTATTGTTGCAAATAGTATTTCAACAGCACTTCTACGCATAATAAAATGTTCTAAACCTTTTATAGCGTTAGTAACTCGTCTAATAAATACACCAAAAATTAAGAACATAAAAATACTACCGATAATGCCATCTACATAGTGATTTTTTAAAAAGCTGGAGTTTTGTAATCCAAGATCATTTGCAATTTCAGGAATAATAATTATTCCTAATGCGCTCCCAATAATTAAGTAAATAATAATAACCATTAGTTTAACGATATTCACACAATGTCCTCCTTTCTTGATGTTTTATGAATGAAGAGCAAATGACAATGCTTCATGTACAGTAGTTACACCTATTACTTGTATACCTTCAGGATATGTCCATCCGCCTATATTATTTTTAGGAATAATTACACGTTTGAAACCTAGTTTTGCAGCCTCTTGCACGCGTTGTTCTATCCGAGATACACGACGTACCTCACCCGTTAAACCAACTTCTCCAATATAGCAATCTAATCCGTCGACAGCTTCATCTTTAAAGCTAGACGCAGTTGCTACAATTACACTTAAATCAACTGCTGGCTCCGTTAACTTTACACCGCCAGCTACTTTGATATAAGCATCTTGTTGTTGTAATAGATAATTTTCTTTCTTTTCCAAAACAGCCATCAACAAACTTAATCGATTATGATCAATCCCTGTTGCCATTCGTCTCGGATTGTTAAAAGTCGTTGGAGTTACCAGCGCTTGAACTTCTATTAAAAGTGGTCTGGTTCCCTCCATGGTTGCAACAATTGTTGAACCTGGAACATTTGTTGAACGTTCTTCTAAAAACATTTCAGATGGATTATTTACACCTTTTAATCCACTTTGCTTCATTTCGAAGATTCCCATTTCATTCGTTGAACCAAAACGGTTTTTAACAGCTCGCAAAATTCGATATGCGTGGTGTTCATCGCCTTCAAAATAAAGCACAGTATCAACCATGTGTTCTAGCAATCTTGGGCCAGCAATTTGACCTTCTTTCGTTACATGACCCACTATAAAAGTTGCAATGTTCATTTGTTTAGCAATATTCATTAAACTTTGTGTACTTTCACGAACTTGTGAAACAGAACCTGGCGCAGAGCTGATTTCAGGATGATATATTGTTTGAATCGAATCCACTACTAGTAAATCAGGTTGTTCTTCTTTTACTGTTTGATAAATAACTTCAAGATCTGTTTCAGCTAATACTTGCAATTCACTTGAATCTTCATCTAATCGCTCTGCACGTAATTTAGTCTGACTAAGCGATTCTTCTCCAGTAATATATAGTACTTTTTTCTTTTGAGATAACGATGCACAAATTTGTAAAAGTAACGTTGACTTACCAATACCTGGATCCCCACCAATAAGTACTAACGATCCGCTCACAATACCTCCACCTAATACGCGGTTGAATTCTGCTGAATCTGTTAACACTCTCGGCGTTGTTTCATGTTTAATACTATTTAATTTTTGTACTTTACCTGCTAATTCCTTGGTTTTCACTCCATGTTTAGGATTGGCTGCTTTTTCAACAATTTCCTCCATTTGATTCCAAGCGCCACAATTAGGACATTTCCCCATCCATTTAGGAGATTGATAACCACAAGCCATACATTCAAAAATCACTTTTTTCTTGGCCAAAATTGCACCTCCACTTTCCTTTGAACAAATCTATTTTAAACGCACATTCCCATTATGACAAATTAAATGTGAGTTACATTTGTTTGTATTTTAACATGACTACTAACGCAAACTGTTTTATCAGATTTATTTTTTATGAATATTATAAAATAAACTTACATCATGTTGATAGTCGGTATCTTTCAAAGATAAAATCTTAATAATTTCTTAGTAAACTCTTTTCTCTAGATTTATCACAATATTATATAGACCTATTTTATTTTGACGTAAGTTGCTAGTATCTTCAAACAAAAAACCTTTATAAAAATTCATACCTTTATGCTATCGCTGTAGGCTCATTAACTTGTTTCATATAATTCTTAACTATCCTTTGATGATTATTTTATTAGATTGTTTCGTTGATGGATACTTTCACGAATTTCTATAGTTCAATGCTACTAAAAAAACAGCCCAAAACTTTAATTTGTTTTGGACTGTTTTATAATTATGCTTGCGATGGTGTTTTAGTTTCTGAAGTTTGTTCAGCAATGTCATATTTAAACTCTTTACCATCATGATCTACTGTAACTTTCTTACCTTCAATTTGATTACCATCTAATATTAATTCACTTAAATTATCTTCGATAGTTTTTTGTATCGCTCTAATTAATGGTCTTGCACCATATTCTGGATCATATCCTTCTTCTGCGATTTTGTCTTTCGCTTTATCAGTAACAATAATATTTATGTTTTGTTCAGATAATCGATTTGTTAATTTATTAACCATCATTGTTACAATTTCTTTTAATTCTTCTTTTGTTAGTTTATGGAATACAATGATATCATCTACACGGTTTAAAAATTCTGGACGGAATGAATTTTTTAATTCTTTTAACATCGTTTTTCGAATTGTTTCATAATCTTGTCCATCACTTGAACCACCGAATCCAGCAAATCGTTGATCTTGTAATTCTTGTGCTCCAACGTTTGATGTCATTATGATAATTGTATTTCTGAAATCAACTGTACGTCCTTTTGTATCTGTCAAATGTCCGTCATCTAAAACTTGTAATAGAATATTAAATACATCTGGATGTGCTTTTTCAATTTCATCAAATAAAATTACAGAATACGGTTTACGTCTAACTTTTTCAGTTAATTGTCCACCATCATCATGACCAACATATCCTGGAGGAGCACCAACTAATCGGCTCACTGCGTGTTTTTCCATAAATTCACTCATGTCTACACGGATCATCGCATCATCATCGCCAAACATTGATTCAGCTAAAGCTCTAGCTAATTCAGTTTTACCAACACCAGTTGGTCCAAGGAAGATAAAGCTACCAATTGGTCGTTTAGGATCTTTTAACCCTGCACGGGCACGTCTAACCGCTTTACTGATTGAATTAACAGCATCTTTTTGCCCAATAACTCTCTCATGTAATGTATCTTCTAGACTAAGAAGTTTTTCAGATTCTGTTTCATTGATTTTAGTTAATGGGATACCTGTCCATCCTGCAATAACTTCAGCAATATCTTCTTCTGACAATGAAGTTGACATGCCATTTTGTGCATTCTTCCATTCATTTTTAGCTTCTTCATATTGCTTTTCAAGTTTTGTTTGTTTATCACGCAGGTTAGCAGCATTTTCAAACTCTTGAGCATGTACTGCGGCATCTTTTTCATTTTTAACTTTTTCAATTTCTTGTTCAATTTCTTTTAAATTATTAGGTGTCGTATGACTCTTAAGTCTTACTTTAGAACTTGCTTCATCAATTAAATCAATTGCTTTATCTGGTAAGAAACGATCTGAAACGTATCTGTTACTTAATTTAACAGCTGCTTCAATAGCTTCGTCTGAAATATTAATACGATGGTGTGCTTCGTAACGATCTCTTAATCCTTTTAAAATAGCAACTGTATCTACTACTGAAGGTTCATCAACTTGTACAGGTTGGAAACGACGTTCTAAAGCCGCGTCTTTTTCAATATTTTTGCGATATTCATCTAATGTAGTAGCACCAATACATTGTAATTCACCACGTGCTAATGCCGGCTTCAAAATATTCGAAGCATCGATAGCACCTTCAGCACCACCAGCACCAACTAAAGTATGCAACTCATCAATAAATAGGATGACATTACCTGCTTGTTGGATTTCTTCCATAACCTTTTTCAGACGCTCTTCAAATTCACCACGATATTTAGTACCTGCAACTACTGTTCCCATATCTAAAGACATAACACGTTTATCTTTTAATGTCTCTGGTACCTCATTATTCACTATGGCTTGCGCTAAACCTTCAGCAATAGCAGTTTTACCAACACCTGGCTCTCCAATAAGCACAGGATTGTTTTTCGTACGTCTACTTAATACTTCAATTACACGTGTAATTTCTTTATCACGTCCTATAACAGGATCTAATGTACCGTCTTTGGCAATGACTGTTAAGTCACGAGCTAAACTATCTAAAGTTGGAGTATTATTTGACTTACTAGCTTGTGCATTTTTATTACTCATTTCAGGGTTTCCTAAAGCTTTCACAACTTGTGCACGTGCTTTAGTAATATTTAAATCTAGATTTGCAAAAACTCTTGCTGCAACACCTTCATTTTCACGAATCAAGCCTAATAAAATATGTTCCGTTCCAACAAAATTGTGATGTAATTTTCTAGCTTCATCCATCGATAATTCAATGACTTTTTTAGCTCTAGGTGTATAATGCAATGTACCAACATGATCTTGACCATGTCCGATTAATTTTTCAACTTCTTCAATTACTTTATCTTCAGTGATATTAAAACTTTCTAATACTTTTGCAGCAATTCCTTCAGGTTCTTTCATTAATCCCAATAATAGGTGTTCTGTTCCTATATTTGAATGATTTAAACGAATTGCTTCTTCTTGTGCATGTGCTAATACGCGCTGTGCACGCTCAGTTAATCTACCAAATAACATAAATAATGACCTCCTACTTTATATGTTCTCTTAGTATATCTGCTCGTTTTTCTTTTACAGATTTGTCATCTTCTTCATCTAATAAAAATGGTGACTGTATAGCTACCATCAATTCATTAAATTTAAAGTTTTGTAATTCAATGTAATTTAAATCTATACCAAGTTTAACTTCGCTTAATCTATAAGAAGCCTCTTCCATAGTTATCATTCTACAGTTTTGTAAAATACCTAGCGAGCGAAAAACACGGTCTTGTGTTTCTAATTGATTATAAGTGTCTAACTTTTGTCGTATTTGTTTTTCTTCATGAATGATTTGATTAACAACTTCTGTTAATGTTTCTATGATTTCTAACTCAGATTTACCAAGTGTAAGTTGGTTGGATACTTGATAAGTATGTCCATAAACTTGCGAACCTTCACCGTAAATACCTCTGATTGTATATCCAAAACGATTAATGGTTTGAGCAATCCGTGTCATTCTTTTCATAATAGATAGACCTGGTAAATGTAGCATCACGCTTGCTCTCATACCAGTACCTATATTGGTAGGACATGTAGTTAAATAACCAAGTTGTTCATCATAACTTATATCAAGGCTTTTATCTAATTCATCATCAATTGATGAAGCTTGATTATATAAAGCCTGTAATGTCGTGTCAGTTCCCATAGCTTGAATACGAATATGGTCCTCTTCATTTATCATGACACTTAAAGATTCATCATCATTCACTAATACTGCGGCTGCTGGTTGTTTTATTAGTTCAGGACTAATCAAATGCTTTGCAACCATCTTCATTTTACTTTGTTGATCCATTTGATCAAGACGCATTAATTCAAAATTTGGCAAGGCATCTTGTACCTCATTTATAACTCTAAATCCATCATTTTCAGTAGCATACATTAGTGGATGCACATGATTTTCTAAATTACGCGCTAACCGAATTCTAGAAGACATAACAATGGGTGTTTCTTCATTACTTTTCATCCATTGGCTGATATTATCATGAATATTATGCGTCATCATGTTGCACCTCACTCTCAGCTTTTAGTGCTTTAATTTCATCTCTAACAATGGCTGCTTCCTCAAAATCTTGGATTTCAATAAGTTTTTTCAAATATTCATTCTTTTCTTCGATTTTTCGCTTTAAAGCTATCTTTTTATGTGAAGAATGTGGTGTCTTTCCAACGTGCTCAAATTGTCCACCTTGAACTCTGCGGACGATATCAATGATGTCATCTTTAAATGTTGCATAACAATTAGCACACCCAAATTTACCAACATGTGCAATATCTTTCAAAGTCATATGACATGATGGGCAACGTTTTTCTTCTTTAAACGCTACTTCTTGAAAATTAATGCCATGTTTCGTAGCTAAATGTTGTAAAATTTGCTTAACAACAAATGCTTCTTCGAAATTATCTTGATGTTCTTGATATTCAGGTTGTTCATTAGCTTGATTCCACGGATGGTGCCCCTCAGCACAAGTTTGACACACCATTTTTTCTTCTGTTTTATTTTTACTTGTAACTTTAACTTTTAATTCCGCTTCATTAAGTTGACAATTTTCACAAAGCACTTCAACACCTCATTTCATTTAGTAATAATTTATAACTGGTAACAAACGTTTTAAAATATTTGCTCTAATAATATCTCTAGAAACCATATCCATTGATAGCGTTTCTCTATCAATAACTGCTTGAATCATTTTAGCTTCACGTTCATTTATTAACATTTTATCTAAAAGCCCATCAATAATATAATAAGCTTGTTGTTGAGAAATAGAAGGTCCAATCAGCTGAAGCAAATGATTAATATAACCTGTTGCATCTTTATTTTCAATTTTAGTGATTCGGATGTAACCACCACCACCACGTTTACTTTCGATTTCATAACCATGTTCATTAGTGAATCGTGTTTTGATTACATAATTTAATTGTGATGGTACACAATCAAAGCGCTGTGCGATATTCGCTCTCTGAATTTCAACGACATCTTCATTCGACTCTTCAAATAAACGTTTGATGTATTGTTCTATGATGTCAGACATATTGTGCATGTATATCACCCCTTTTTGACCTTCTTTGACTATATTATATGACCTATTTTGACCTTTTTCAATTAATTTGTTTTTATATTTTCAAAAATTTATGATGTTAGCCCTTCCATTTTATTGTATGATAGATTGTAGAAAAAACTAAAGGAATGAGAAATATATGCATATTCTAATTGGGATTATCGGAATTATCTTCTTTTTAGCACTTGCGTTTCTATTTAGCTCAGACAGGAAAAATATTCGCTGGAAATATGTAGGAATTTTACTTGCAATTCAGCTTATCTTTGCATTTATCTTGCTTAAAACTACAATGGGAATCAAGGTTATTGGTGGTATTTCAAACGGTTTTAACTACTTATTATTAAAAGCAGCAGATGGTGTTAACTTTGTATTCGGTGGTATTCAATATATCGATCCTAAGCAACCACCATTCTTCTTCAGTGTATTATTACCTATCGTATTTATTTCAGCGATTATCGGTATCCTTCAATACACAAAGATTTTACCTTTAATCATTAATGTTTTAGGATTCTTAATTTCTAAAATTAATGGTATGGGACGTTTAGAATCATACAATGCAGTTGCTGCAGCAATTTTGGGACAATCTGAAGTATTTATTTCAATTAAAAAACAATTACCATACATACCTAAGCAACGTTTATACACATTAACAGCTTCAGCAATGTCGACTGTTTCTGCTTCAATTATCGGTGCATACTTTACCTTAATTGAACCTAAATATGTTGTAACGGCTGTTGTCTTAAACTTATTTGGTGGTTTCATCATCGCTTCAATTATTAACCCTTATAAAGTTAATGAAGAAGATGACAAATTATTAGTTGAAGAAACTGAAGAAAGACAACAATCATTCTTCGAAATGCTAGGAGAATATATTTTAGATGGATTTAAAGTAGCTGTCATTGTAGGCGCAATGTTAATCGGATACATTGCTATTATCGCTCTATTAAATGGAATTGTAAGCAATATCTTTAGTACAGTTTCAGGTGGCGCTATTTCTTGGGATTTCCAAACATTAATTGGTTTTGTCTTTGCACCATTTGCATTCTTAGTCGGTGTGCCATGGCAAGATGCAGTTCAAGCCGGTTCAGTTATGGCGACAAAACTATTATCTAACGAATTTGTAGCAATGCAAGCACTCGGTAAACTTAGTGATTTATCTGAACACGCAAAAGGTGTTACATCTGTATTCTTAGTATCATTTGCTAATTTTAGCTCTATTGGTATTATTTCAGGTGCGATTAAATCTCTTAATGACAAAAAAGGAGATACAGTTGCCCGCTTTGGTTTGAAATTATTATTCGGTGCAACACTAGTATCTTTCATTTCAGCTGCAATCGCTGGATTCTTTATTTAACAAATACATCAACATCGAATTAACCCCTTCAAAATTTTGACTATTCTCAGTGTCTTTGAAGGGGTTTTTTCTTATGTATATCTTTATTTTTTATCATTTTTAATTTTGACATAAAAAACAACTCCTCCAAAGCTAAGTTTGAAGGAGATATTGTCTTCTCAACAAATCTATAAATATCAATAATTCGTTGATTTAGCATACATTAAGCTATGCTTTTTTTACAATATGATTAATAAAGTAATCAGTTACTCTATAGTCATCTGTTAATTCAGGATGGAATGATACGCCTAAATATTTACCTTGCTGGACAGCTACAATTTTCTCATTAACCTTACATAGGATATTTACGCCTTGACCTACTTTTTCAATGTGTGGGGCTCTTATAAAGACACCTTCAATATCTGTAGCGATACCTTTAATATCTAATTCTGTTTCAAAGCTGTCAACTTGTCTACCGAATGAGTTTCGTTGTACAGTAATATTCAACTTGTTAAGGTATCCTTCTTCACCAACTATATCTTGCGCTAGAACTATTAATCCTGCGCATGTACCAAACATAGGTAAAGTTGAATTTTGTAAAGCCTCTTTAAATCCATATAAATTCATTAATCGACGTAACGTTGTAGACTCGCCACCAGGTAATATTAAGCCCTCGATTTCTTCTAATTGTTCAACTTTTTTAACTGCAATACCTTCATGACCACTTAATTCAATATGTCTAATATGTTCACGTACTGCACCTTGTAATGCTAATACACCTATTTTCATATCTTACCAACCACGCTCTTGCATACGTTCTTCTAATGATAATTGATTGATATCTAAACCTTTCATAGCAGTGCCAAGTTCACTTGCTAATCTTCCAATTAGTTCATAGTCTTGGTAATGTGTTGTTGCTTGAACAATTGCTTTAGCAAATTTTTCTGGATCTTCTGATTTAAAAATACCTGATCCAACGAATACACCATCGGCACCTAATTCCATCATTAAAGCAGCATCTTGAGGAGTCGCAACGCCACCAGCTGCAAAGTTAACTACCGGTAAACGACCATTGTCTTTAATTTGTTTTAAAATTTCATAAGGCGCACCGATATCTTTCGCGAAAGTCATAATCTCATCATCATTCATTACAGTCAATCGACTAACTTCTGAATTAACTTGTCTCATATGTCTTACAGCTTCAACAATATTACCTGTACCTGGTTCACCTTTAGTACGTAACATAGCAGCACCTTCACCAATTCTACGCGCAGCTTCACCTAAATTACGACATCCACATACAAATGGTACTGTAAATTGATCTTTTCTTAAGTGATATTCCTCATCTGCTGGTGTTAACACTTCTGATTCATCAATATAGTCAACACCCATCGCCTCTAATACTCTTGCTTCAGTGATATGACCAATACGTGCTTTAGCCATGACTGGAATAGAAACAGCATTCATTACTTCTTCTACAATTTTAGGGTTTGCCATACGTGCAACGCCACCAGCAGCTCTAATATCAGAAGGTACTCGTTCTAATGCCATAACTGCTACCGCGCCAGCTTCTTCTGCAATTCTTGCTTGCTCAGCATTAACGACATCCATAATAACGCCGCCTTTTTGCATTTCAGCCATACCTCTTTTGACTCTGTCTGATCCAATAATTTTACTCATTATACATAAAACCCCTTTTCAAGTTGATTAAATACATTGTAATGTATAAACTGATATTTAAAAAGGTACAAAATAAGACAAATTTAGGAGGTCAGTTATAAAATTGAAAAACACTTTATACCATCAACTTTATGAAAAATTAAAAAAACAAATAATTGAAGGTCAATTTAAAGAAGGTGATAAATTTTATTCTAAAAGACAATTAAGCAAACATTTATCTATCAGCCAAACAACCGTAGAACATGCATATCAACTTCTATTAGATGAAGGTTACATTTATTCAAGACCTCGCTCTGGATATTTTGTGTCCGAAATTGAATCTTTAACAATTTTAAACAATCAACCTATCCCCTCTCTTTTTGATGATGATTCATATAAACCAAAAGCGAGTGATGAAGCTTATGATTATGCTTTTAATTTGGATGAAATAGATACGAAACATTTCCCTATAGAACTTTTCAGAAAGTATTCCAAAGATCTTTATGATACAAATCATTTGAACCAATTACGTAGAGGACATTTTCAAGGAGAATTACATTTAAGATTTCAACTGGCATTTTATTTATTTACTAATCGTGGTGTAATTTGTGATCCTAATCAAATTATAATTGGCTCATCTACCGAACAATTAGTAAATCAATTAGTCGATTTACTTTATACTTCAACGTTTATTATCGAAAAACCTAGTTATCCACCAATCAAAAATATTTTAGATAAAAAACAAGTTGAATATGAACAAATTGAAGTTGAAGATAATGGAATAAACGTAGATGAAGTTATTAAATCACAAAAAAATATAGTATATATAACGCCTTCCCATCAATTTCCAACTGGATATGTGATGGACTTAAAAAAGCGAACTCAATTAATACAATGGGCTCAAGAAAAAGAAGAACGATTTATTATAGAAGATGATTATGATTCTGAGTTTAGATATTTCGGTAAACCCATTCCAGCAATACAAGGTCTATATTCAAGAGGAGAAAAAGTGATTTATATCAGTACATTTTCAAAGTCTATTTTTCCTAGCTGTCGTGTTGCATATATGGTGTTACCCTATTCTATAATGAAAAAATATCATTCTCAAAATCACATTGAAGGCAACACTGTACCTGTTCATATGCAAAACCTTATTGCAACGTTTATATCTTCCGGTGGTTTTGAAAGGCATTTAAATAAAATGAGACGAATTTATCGTAGAAAACTAACCTATATTTTAAAAAGATTGAAGCCATACAAAGAGCAACTTGATATTCAAGGTGCTGAAACAGGTATGCATTTTACAATTACAGTAAAAAATGGATTAACATTACAAGAGTGTCTTGATAGAGCAAATAAAGTAAAGTTAAAATTACAAGTTTATAATTTTGATGATGACCAAGACTATAAGAAAACCCCTAAATTTATATTAGGCTTTGGCGGTATAGACGATGATGCTTTAAAACCGCATGTAGACGCTCTAATAAAAACATTAATTATAAAGTAACACTTCTTTGATAAAAGTTAGTGTTACTTATGCAATAGCTTGTCTATTGTATAATAATTAATTTCCTTTTTGTATTTCAATAAAGTATATAAAAGAGCAGTAAGATCATTTTCAATTAGATACCGTCTTACTGCTCTTCTCTATTTATACAATATTTTGTTTTCGATGATATCATTTTAAATTTATATAAACACAAAATTAAAGTTGTACATACTTAGACAATCAAAAGTGCACATTATTAAATTATCATTTCCACCATGGGTTTTATAATATTTATACTTAGGATACAAAGTATTGACATTAATATCTAATTGTAATGTATCGATTAGGTATTGAAACGACACGCTTTTTTCATATTCTTGAAACATATATAGCAGTACATCTATGTCTACTTTGAAGGGAGCATTTCAATGCGGCTCATCGCATCCATTTTTTGCCTGGCAACGTTCTACTCTAGCGGAACGTAAGTTGGCTACCATCCTCGCTAAGAACCTTTCTTGACTTGTGACAATCGCTTGCTTCTTTCCTCTTCTTCGGCTCTCGCTTACTCATTTAGCTCTACTAAACTCGTTGCGCTCTTTTCTCGTTTCGTCAGATTCAAACGTTTTCACTTCGCCAAGCCATTTTTCTTTGTGTTAACTTTTATTTTGACGTTTTAGACATAAAAAAAGAGACCTTACGGTCTCAATGCGGCTCATCGCATCCATTTTTGCCTGGCAACGTTCTACTCTAGCGGAACGTAAGTTCGACTACCATCGACGCTAAGGAGCTTAACTTCTGTGTTCGGCATGGGAACAGGTGTGACCTCCTTGCTATAGTCACCAGACATATGAATGTAATTTATACATTCAAAACTAGATAGTAAGTAAAAGTGATTTTGCTTCGCAAAACATTTAAATTTGATTAAGTCTTCGATCGATTAGTATTCGTCAGCTCCACATGTCACCATGCTTCCACCTCGAACCTATTAACCTCATCATCTTTGAGGGATCTTATAACCGAAGTTGGGAAATCTCATCTTGAGG
>NZ_JACVZO010000167.1:0-247 GCF_017151845.1 Staphylococcus sp. EG-SA-17 | reverse complement strand
TCACAAAACAACCAGTAGATAAGATTGTAGAGTTCGGTGGCGAGAAAATACCGCAAGGTCATAAAGATATCTTCGATCCAAACTTACCAACAGATCAAACGGAAAAAGTACCAGGTAAACCAGGAATCAAGAATCCAGACACAGGAAAAGTGATCGAAGAGCCAGTGGATGATGTGATTAAACACGGACCAAAAACGGGTACACCAGAAACAAAAACAGTAGAGATACCGTTTGAAACAAAACGTGA
>NZ_JACVZO010000166.1:0-247 GCF_017151845.1 Staphylococcus sp. EG-SA-17 | reverse complement strand
GCCTGGCAACGTTCTACTCTAGCGGAACGTAAGTTCGACTACCATCGACGCTAAGGAGCTTAACTTCTGTGTTCGGCATGGGAACAGGTGTGACCTCCTTGCTATAGTCACCAGACATATGAATGTAATTTATACATTCAAAACTAGATAGTAAGTAAAAGTGATTTTGCTTCGCAAAACATTTAAATTTGATTAAGTCTTCGATCGATTAGTATTCGTCAGCTCCACATGTCACCATGCTTCCACC
>NZ_JACVZO010000165.1:0-248 GCF_017151845.1 Staphylococcus sp. EG-SA-17 | reverse complement strand
ATAAAGCAACCATGACGATTACTAAACGCACGCTCATTGCAGACGTTAACACGGCATTAGTAGCTCAATTTAACCAGCACCAATGTTCTGCAATAGGCTTATGTGGTGTAGATGCACAGCTGTTTGATAATGCATCATTAATAAAAGGGCCACCGCCATGAACGATAATAGGGTAGATGTTGTTTGATCGTAAATGCTTAATATTGTTAATAATTGATGGATGCATGTCACTAAGTGTACTGCCACCA
>NZ_JACVZO010000164.1:0-248 GCF_017151845.1 Staphylococcus sp. EG-SA-17 | reverse complement strand
ATCATCAAAGTTTTAAAAACGGTGGTTCGCCATCTTCTGGTTTAGTGAAAAAAGGTAAAACTAAGAAAACAGGTACCAAAGTAACATTTAAACCTGATGACACAATTTTTAAAGCATCTACATCATTAAATACACGTGTCATTGCTGTTTTAAAACCAACTTCATGTGTACCACCATCTTTAGTACGTACATTATTTACAAAACTTAAAATACTTTCTGAATATTGATCATTATATTGGAAAGCTACG
>NZ_JACVZO010000163.1:0-248 GCF_017151845.1 Staphylococcus sp. EG-SA-17 | reverse complement strand
ATACTACTATGTCTTAAATCATTAACATTTAGCGTCTTTACGAGCCACTAATCAGTTATTTTGCCATCTTCTAATTCAATCACTCGATCAGCATATTCAAATAATCTTCGATCGTGTGTAATCATAAATGCTCTCATAATCGCAACACGTTGCTTTTCACCGCCAGATAACTGATGCGGATATACATTCAAGCGATCTTCTAAACCAATATTTTCCAAAAGTTGTATTGCTCTTGTTGAACTTTGTTG
>NZ_JACVZO010000162.1:0-248 GCF_017151845.1 Staphylococcus sp. EG-SA-17 | reverse complement strand
AGCAGAACATTTTTATGCACAGCTAAATAATGCAATTGGAATGATGTATGACATTCGGGTGCATATTTCTCTAAATCTGCTTCTGAAAACCCACTTGCACTCTTAGGAGTCGGATGAAATGGATGACGAACGTTTAGTACGCGACTTTTTACATGATGCATTTTTCTTTATTAATATCGCCGAAATCATCTTATTTATTGAAAAGCAATATGGTATCGATGAGCAGCGACAATGGAAATGGGTTAAAG
>NZ_JACVZO010000161.1:0-248 GCF_017151845.1 Staphylococcus sp. EG-SA-17 | reverse complement strand
AAAGCAACGTCATATGGTGCTGGAATTATCCACTTCTTAGGTGGTATTCATGAAATTTATTTCCCATATGTATTAATGCGTCCTTTATTATTTATCGCTGTTATTTTAGGTGGAATGACTGGTGTTGTAATTATCCAATAGCGCTTCAGGATCATCATCTGATGAAGATGTTTCACTAACATTACCACTAGCATTTTCTTCTGTATTAACATTTTTATCAGAAGATACTAACTTAGAAGCAACGCTTG
>NZ_JACVZO010000160.1:0-248 GCF_017151845.1 Staphylococcus sp. EG-SA-17 | reverse complement strand
CAGTCGAAGACCGAGGCTGAGACGGCACCCTAGGAAAGCGAAGCCATTCAATACGAAGTATTGTATAAATAGAGAACAGCAGTAAGATATTTTCTAATTGAAAATTATCTTACTGCTGTTTTTTAGGAATCGATGGGGTTTAAAAATTGATGATAGTTATCAATGGATATGTCTCTGGTTTGAATCGTCTTACCGAATGAATACGAAATATCTATAATATTTTCAATTTCGAGTTCGGCAGTTTTGTC
>NZ_JACVZO010000159.1:0-248 GCF_017151845.1 Staphylococcus sp. EG-SA-17 | reverse complement strand
GCCAAAGATTAAAAAAATTAAATGCCACACTTACAATTGAAACAGTAAGAGGACAAGGCTATAAGGTGGAGAATCATGTTTAAAACACTCTATGCTAGAATTGCGATTTATTCCATTACGGTTATTTAATACGTTGTTAATAGCATTTTGTGATAAAGTATCTTCTCTAAACGGCTCCCCATAAAATGTCTTATGACCTTTTTGATCAACGGTCATTATTTGGTAATTCATTTGCCCTAAATGTTTGA
>NZ_JACVZO010000158.1:0-249 GCF_017151845.1 Staphylococcus sp. EG-SA-17 | reverse complement strand
TGCAAGTCACATAGGTTATTTTTCACTTTTTCAAAATTGCTCAATCCATTCACATTATCACGTTCAATGACATTTAAAAAAATTATAAATTTATGCTTTTATAATGCAGTCATACGAACCTTTGTATGGCGAATATGATTCTTGTTGTGCTTTTCTAACTTCTTGAAAATAATGAGGTTGATAACTCATATATGCCTCCCTAAAATAACGCTATAAAATGTGGTAAAAATACTATTAAACCTATAATAA